>JANQHT010000011.1 GCA_028282545.1 Spirochaetales bacterium | reverse complement strand
GGAGTACCAATCCATCAGGGGGGGATGGGAGGGGATAGAGATCAGTCCGTACACCGTGGCGGGTGAACATCACCATGTGGTGACCTACAGGAGAAGCTTCAACGACGCGTTGGCCGGGAAACCAATGGGCGCTATTGAGGCATTCGTGAGGGTGGACGCTATTGCCGGCCTCTTTTCATCGTTCGGGATCGGCGAAACCGGGTCAATCTACATCATCGACTCGAAGGGAGAAGGGATCAACCTCCCTGACGAAGCCCGGTTGGAATCGATTCACGATCGGAGAGATCCGCCGGGCAACTTGCGGGGCCGGAACAGCCTCGAGGTGTCGCTGCCGTACAAGAGATTTGGTTGGGAAATCAGGAGCATCGTTCCAATACGGGAGTTGGTGAAGAATCGTACGGGTCTTCTGATCAAGTCGATTGCCATTCTCCTGGGAGGAGTTGTTGTGACAACGTTGCTCATCGTTCGCGCGTCAAAGCAGATTTCGAAGCCCGTTGAACAATTGACAAAGGCCGCCAGATTGGTTGGTGAGGGCGATTTCTCCACGCGTCTGGCAATTGGCAACCGAGACGAGTTAGGTATTCTGGCCCAGACGTTCAATCGGATGGTGGACAAGATCTCGTTCCTCGTTGCGGCCATCACGCGCGAAGAGCGGCAAAAACGAGAACACGAGCTGGAACTGATGACTTCCCAGTTGAATCCGCACTTTCTGCACAATTCCCTGGATGCACTCTGCGGACTGGCCGAACTCGGGCGGACAGAAGAACTGGTGTCAATGGTAAACGACTTGTCGGCCTTCTACGAGGCCGTCCTGAACGATGGATCTTCAATGATATCGCTCGAACAAGAGCTTGAACTAACCGACCGCTTTGTCGAGATTCTGACGGTGCGGTACCCTGATAAGTTTGCGTACCGAAAAACAGTAGATGGAAGGATCAGGAACGTTGTCTTGCCGAAACTGACCATCCAACCTCTTGTTGAGAACGCGATCTATCATGGTTTGAAGCCCAAGCCGGGAGGTGGCCGCATCGACGTGATCGCAAATGCTTCACCCGGCCACGTTCAGATCCGGGTAAAGGACGATGGCGTCGGTTTCTCCTCAGTCACAAACGGGTATAAGGACGGCACGTGCAGAACTATTGGGGGCTCCGGCGGCTTTGGTCTGCGGGCGGTGGATGAGCGGCTGAAGCTGTACTGCGGTGAGCACTCGTCCTTGAGGATAGACTCAGAGCCGGCTCGCGGCACTGAGATCACCATAAACCTGCCGGCAAATTTGAACAGAAATGCCGTATAGCTTGCTGGTTGTGGAGGATGAGTTTCTCGTCCGATCGAGGGTGAGACTGGCAGTTGAATCGTCTGCTCTCCCGCTCAGCATTGCGGCTGAGGCCGACGACGGAGAGGCCGGAATTGCGTTACTGAGGAGATGTCTGCCAAGTATCGCAGTGGTGGATATCAACATGCCCAGCATGGATGGACTCACATTCACCCGGAAAGCGAAGGAACTCATGCCCGGGTTGTGCGTCATCATCCTCACCGGTTACCGCCGTTTTGAGTACGCCGCGACGGCGGTGAACCTTGGAGTCTTCAGGTTCCTCCTGAAGCCCCTCAAGCGGGCCGAGGTGATTGCGTCGTTACGCTTGGGTATCGAGAGAATCGAACGGGACGAGAAGAACGGTCAAGTGTCACCGGCGCTTTCAGCTATGAGGATCATGAGAAAGAAATACCCAGCGGACCAGGATGGAGGTGTGTCCGGACGCGTGCTTGCGGATAACATTCGGTCTGTGATCGAGACTCGGTTTCAGGAACCCGGGCTCTCCCTGGACGTAGTAGCAAACGATGTGTGCAGGAGTCGGAACTACGTCAGCGAAGTATTCAGTACCGTCGTTGGGAGAACGGTCATTGAGTACGCTACCGAGCTGCGGCTTACGTTCGCCAGAGAAGTGCTGTCCAGCGGGCGGGCAATGCTGTTGGATGAGCTGGCCATGCTATCCGGATACTCCGATCCGTACTACTTCAGCAAGTGCTTCAAGAAACGGTTTGGCGCCTCGCCTGCCCGGATAGGCCGATTGAACCGATCTCTCTGAAGAATGTCCTAAAATACCCGAATTCTGTTCATTCACGCCTCGTGACACACGGTATATCGTGGAATGCATTTCATGTCGGGAGGTAAACATGACCAGAATCTCGAGAGTCCTGGCGTTCATTACCGTTGTGTTGCTCTCAGCACTGCCGCTTGCGGCATCCGGGAGTACCGACCAGGCCGAAGAGCCTATCACGATCCGAATTCTGACGCGGTGGTCGGATCAAAGTGGCGCCTCAACGGCGTTCCGGAATCGGCTGCAGTCATTCATGGAACAGAACCCTGACATCATCATTGAGGATCTTTCCATCAATGACGAAAGCAGCTTTGGTGAGAAACTGAAGGTACTCATTGCTTCCGGCGATGTCCCCGAGATCGTGCAAAACTACGGTGGTGCAGGCAACAGGATCTACTTTGAGAGCGATGTGTACGTCGACCTGAGGCCCTACTTGGACGATGATCCCGAATGGGCGGCAGGCTTCGTCCCTCTTTTCGGTGAATGGGAGTTTGATGATCTGCCGGGGACATGGGGTGTCCCGTATGAGCTTTTTGCCATATCGCTCTTCTACAACCGAACGATCTTTGAGGAGGCGGGGCTGGAGCCCCCTGAGACCATCGAAGAGCTCATGGAGCAGGGCGAGGTACTCAAATCCGCAGGTTATATACCCATTTCCACCGGTGTTGCGGACAACTTTCGAGGCGGCCATCTGTTCACCAATCTGCTGATCAAGAAGCATGGGCCGGAATTCGTCGAAAGACTGAATCGAGGCACCGCGTCCTTCGAAGATCAGGAAGTTATCGAAATCCTCACATTGATGAAAACCATGCAGGACGAGGGCATGCTTGGGGAAAACATCACGGCCGTCAATTATGCTGCGGACAACGCATTGTTCGGGTCGGGAGAGACAGCAATGCACTTCGACGGGAGCTGGTTTCTGTCGGATGGAGCGCTGTCCCGTATAGACGCCGGAGTGGTGCCTTTCCCCTATTTCGAGAGTGCCCCCCAGAATCGGAATATTATCATGGGTGGGTCGGCTGCAGGTCTCGCGCTGGGTGCAAGTGAAGATCCGGACAAGCTCGACGCTGCGATCAAGCTTTTGAAGTACCTGACCTCGATCGAGCATTTTGAGTACATCCGGGATTTCACCGGTGGTGGTGTGTACCCGGTCAAACTCCCGCCAACCGACAATGTTAGTTCTCTGACGGTTGAATATGCCGACACGTTCAGTGCGGCTGAAGCGTTTGTCGGAGACATCGGAAACGGCGTCCCGCTTCCGCAAATGGTTGAAGTAACTCGTAACGCTATCCAGGGTATGTTTGCCGGTGCCATCAGCCCCGAACAAGCTGCAAGTCAGATGGCGAGAGAGCATTCACAGGCGGATTTCAACTAGAGGTTTGGGCAGCCCGGTTACCCCCGGGCTGCTTCTTCTCGGGGAGCCCCTGTGAAGTCAAAATACGCACCATTCCTCATGGTCCTACCGCTGCTTGCACTCTATCTCTTGTTTGTCTTCTACCCGGTTGCGAATGCGGTCCTTTCTTCGTTTTTCAGCTGGAATGGAATCGCCTCCAGTCCTCAGGTGTTCGTGGGTCTCAGAAACTACATCGATCTGGCGAAAGATCCCCGGTATTTCAGGGCGTTCGCCAACTCCGGCCGATTTATCATAGGCAGCCTTCTATTCCTTATGCCGCTCTCGTTCGCTCTCGGTGGAATCATCGTGAGCGGGGTTCGGGGCAGCCGCGTGATGAAAGCTGCCTACTTTCTGCCGGTGGTTCTCTCGCTGACCGCCATCAGTCTCATGTGGCGTTCTATACTCTACCCGAACGGCGGTCCGCTGAATGCGCTACTCGAAGGCATGAATCTTGACCGGCTCGCACAAAACTGGCTTGGCGACGTACGATTTGCCATCTGGGCCGTCGTGTTCGTCAATATGTGGACATACGCCGGGCTCAACATGTTGATCTTCGCGGCCGGTCTGGTCTCCATTCCCCAGGAGATTTGGGATTCCGTCGCGATCGACGGGGCCGGGAAAGTCGCGAGGTTCTGGTACATAACGCTCCCGTCATTGAAGGAGAGCTTCAAGGCCTTTCTCGTGCTCGCCGTCTCAGGCTCCCTGAAGGTATTCGACATTGTCTTCATCATGACCGGCGGCGGACCGAACGGTTCAAGCGATACGCCGGCAACCTTGTTGTATTTTCAGGCCTTCAGGTTTAACCGGTTTGGCATAGGCAACGCGATAGGGACACTCATTCTTCTGTTTGGACTGGCCTGGGCCCTCTTGGTCAATCGGGCAGTACGGAAACTCGAGGCATAGCGTATGAAAGCAACTTCATTCAGGAATCTTGGGGTAGGCCTCACCGTTTTTGCCGTCTTTTGGTTGTTCGTCACCCTCTATCCGCTATCGTTTACGATCGTCTCTTCATTCAAGGACAACACGGAGATCTTCTCAAGTCCGATGTCTCTGCCTTCCGTGCTCCGCATCGAGAACTACACCCGGGCTCTGCTACAGGCCACGATCCTGCGAAACATCGCGAACTCACTCTTTCTTTCGGTCATTTCAGTCGCGCTTTTGCTTTTTCTCGTTTCAATCTGCTCGTACGTGCTCGCTCGTGAAAAAGCGAAGTGGGCCGTTGTTGTCTATCTCGTTTTCCTATCAGGATTTCTGCTCCCAGTGCACTCGGCCCTGATTCCTCTGACAAAACTTGTTTCGGCTCTTGGCGGGTACAACAACTACGCGATGCTCATCATCCTTTTTGTTTCGTACAACGCCCCGCTCTCCGTCTTTCTCGTAACAGGCTACATGAAGACAGTCTCGAAAGAGCTCGATGAGGCAGCGTTTCTCGATGGATGCGGGTACTTCCAGACTGTGATCTACGTCATTCTCCCAGTTTCAGCCCCCATATTTGCGACGGCAGGGATCGTCGCGTTTCTTTTTATCTACAACGATTTGATCTTCTCGATTCTGTTTCTGTCAAAGAAGACGCTGTACACGGTATCGATTGGCTTAAGCGCATTTGTGGGCGAGAGGATTGTTGAGTATGGACCAATCTTCGCATCCATCGTCCTCTCAAGCCTGCCCATGGTGGCAATCTACCTCCTCTTCCAGGAGAAGGTACAAAAGGGCATCACAGAAGGAGCAATAAAAGGATGACGATACGTGACCAGAGACGGCTTGAAGCGGCAAAAGAGGAATGGCGGACGTTGGAATACGGAATGTTCATCCATTTTGGACCGAACTCCATTCAGGAGGTCGCGTGGGGGGACGGCAACTTCGATCTGCAACTGTTCAACCCTCCGGCCATTGATATCGAGGGCTGGGCCGGACTTGCAGCGGAAGCCGGGATGAGGTACGCAGTGCTTACCGCGAAGCACCACGATGGTTTCTGCTTGTGGCCCACCAGGCAGACCGTTTATTCAGTCGCTGCAACCCCGTACAAAAAAGACATCGTGGGCACGTACGTCGAGGAATTCCGCAAAGCCGGTCTCAAGACCGGGTTGTACTATTCGCTCTGGGACTTGAACTACCCCGGTTACCGGAACGACGAAGCCTATGTCGAGTTCATGGTCAATCAACTGACCGAACTCCTCTCAGACTACGGAGACGTGCTCGAGCTGTGGTTCGACGGGGCGTGGGACAAGGACAATCCCGGTGGCCAGGTCGAGTTTGATCCGGCGTGGGAGAGTGACGAGTCGAGCGGTCTGCTCCATGGAGAACGCTGGGGCTGGCAGCGCCTGTACGAGACGATTCATCGACTTCAGCCGGGATGTCTCGTCCTTAACAACTCCGGATGTGAAAGACCCGGGAAACCGCGTTACCTGCCGGTGGACCTGCGAACCGTTGAGCGGATTGATGTCGTTCATAACGACGTGCTGATGACACCGCCGGATTCTCCATGGTATCTCGAGAACGGTGATCGGCACTTTCTCCCACTTGAGTTCTGTGACACCCTGACTCCCGATTGGTTCTGGCGAAGCGAATACCAATTCGGCATTTTCGCTCATCGGGCCGCTTCGGCGATAGCCGAATGGAGACACCGCGCGCGAGCTGCGGGCGGGAACCTGCTCTTGAACATGGGCCCGGATCGAGAAGGAAGAATGCCGTCCTATCATCGGCACTTCCTCATGGAGGCCGAGAGGATCTTTTCCCGGGGATGAAAGATTGGTCGTGCGCCGCCCGGACTGGATGCGACCTCTCTGAACTTCGTCTCCGATACGAGCCTACGGCAGGTAGGTGTCAGGCGTTGACGACGCTTCTGCTTCCTCGCCTTGGATGGGACAAACGGCGTGCTGAGTCTATTCAACTTCTCTTTGCAGGTACCTCGAATAGTCTTTCACGACCGGCTTGTATTGCTCGTTCATCAAGGGAGACGAGATGATGAAATCAGCGCTGGACCGATTACATGCGAAGGGTATGTTGTAGAGAACTCCAATTCTCAAAAGAGCCTTCACGTCCACGTCATGCGGCTGGGGCTCCATCGGGTCCCAAAAGAAAATGACGAAGTCAATCTTGCCTTCGGTGATCATTGCGCCGAGTTGCTGGTCGCCCCCAAGTGGGCCGGATTTCAGCCGGGTAATCGAGTACGTCGATACGGAATCACCGTCCGCTTCAAGTTTGGCGGTGACTGCGGTATCCACCAGCTTGCCGGTGGTTCCCGTACAGACAATTCTGTGTTTGATCAACGAGGTGTAGTTCCATTCAACCCACTCGATCAGGTCCTTTTTTCTGTTATCGTGGGCAACGAGTGCCACGGTTTTTTGATTTACCATAGATTCCTTCTTCAATCATTAAAGTGTTCAAACCCGATTTGATTCTCCTTCGAATCAAATGAGTTTGGCGCCGGATACTACACCAATCCGGCGCATAGATGCGAGGGGCACATCGCGGCAGATAATATGTTCTCCACATACGCGGAGATGATGTAAGTGGTAAACAGAAGTCCACCTCATCGTCTGCGACTGCGATCTGCACCGGCGGTGACATCGTATTTCGACCTGACGCGCACTCTTTGCCCCCTGTGCCAACTGGTATCGCGATCGACGTAGACGGTAAGTACCGGTGCTTCGGCACCGTCGGGCGACACCTCAACCTCCAGAAACTCTCCGGCAAAGGTGATGTGCGTGATCGTTCCCGAGGCGCCGGGCGTACCGTTGTCGATTCCGCGATTGTTGCCTAGGCGGTGATCACTCTCTTCCACGATCTCCAGACGATCGGGTCGAACGGAGACGCGGCCGTCACACAACGGGTGCTTCCGAAGGTCGAACGATCCGACCACTGTAGCCACCGTTGTGTCGCGTATCGCTCCTCCAAGCAGATTGCTCTTCCCGACGAAGGTGGCGACGTAGGAGTCACCGGGTGCCTCGTAGATCTCTCGCGGTCCGCCGATTTGGAGGATCGATCCGTCCTTCAAGATTGCCACGCGGTGGGCAAAGGCAAAGGCCGCGTTCCGTTCGTGCGTCACGAAGATCGCGGTAGTTCCCGTGCGCTCAAAGATATCGCGAACCTGGCTCAACAGGCGCGAGCCGAGCACGGGATCCAGGTTGGCAAACGGCTCGTCCAGCAGAAGCAGAGCGGGGCGGGGCGCCATCGCCCGCGCCAGAGCGGCGCGCTGAGCTTGACCGCCCGAGATCTCGTGCGGGTAGCGGTGTCCCAAATCGGCCAGCCCCATGAGATCCAACATTTCGTCGACCCGTTCGGCACGCGCCCCGTTCGGCAACGTATGGAGTCCAAAGGCGATGTTGCCCCGGAGGTCGAGATGGGGAAAGAGCGCCGCCTCCTGAAAGACGAGACCGAGATTTCGCTGCTCCGGAGGGACAGACCCGGCACGTCCTTCGATCTCCCTGTCTTCCAGCACGATGCGGCCTGCGGTGGGCGGTTCGAACCCGGCGATTAGCCGCAACAGCGTCGTTTTCCCCGACCCGCTCTCCCCGATCAGCGCCAAGAGTTCGCCGCGGCGCACCTCGAGGTCGATCTCATGGACCGCGGGTTGCCACGTACCGGGAAAGCGCTTCGTCAGGCGCTCGACCAGGAGGTACTTCATCGCGATCGTCTCCTCTGAAGAGCGATGATGACGAAAACCGGCACGAGGCTCAACAGGACTACCGCGAGGGCGTAGGGCGCCGATTCCAAAAAACGCTCGTCGTTTGCCAGATTGTAGGCGCGTATCGCGAGCGTATGAAAGTTGAAGGGACGCAGGATGAGAGTCAGCGGTAGCTCTTTGAGAATATCCAGGAAGAGAAGCATCCCGACGGCGGTCAGCGGCTCCCTGAGCATCGGCAACACCACGCGCCGTAGCGTCTCTCCCGGGCCGTGCCCCAGGCTGCGGGACACCTCGTCAAGGCGCCCGCTCACGCCCTCCAACCCCGAGGCGAGCGGATGAAACCCGACCGCGAGAAAGCGGACGATCACCGCCCACAACAGGGCAAAAAGCGTCCCGCTGAAGATCAAGCCGGGTGAGAATCCGAAGAGGGCGCGGGAGAACGCGATCAACCGGTGATCCAACCAACCCAAGGGCGCCATGATACCCAATGCGATCACCGCCCCGGGGACCGCGTACCCAACGGTGCCGAAGCGAATCGCGCGTTCCATCGGTGCACTCGTGCGGATACGCGCCGTATACGCCAGGAACAACGCCGTAACCGCGGTAAGCACGGTGCCGCTTACCGATAGGACCAACGTGTCGCGTATGGCGTATCCGAAACGTTCGAGATCGCGATAGGAGAGATCGGGTAATCTCGCGACCGCCCCACCGATGAGCTGACCGACCGGGAGCAGGAATCCCAGGAACACCGGCACCGAGCAGACGATGAGTACCGGCCATTTCCACCGTCCGGGCAGTGTGGTACGCGTGGTTGGAGGATTTGCGAGGAAGGAGTCAAACCGCGCTCTCTTCCGTTGACGGCGCTCCCATGCCAACGCGCCGAACGCCAGGAGGAGCAGGAGCGCGGAAAGTGCCGTCGCGCTTGACCGATCGCCCCGAGAAAACCAGGTACGAAATACACCGACGGTAAGGGTGTCGATCCCGTAGTAGTGGACCGCACCGTACTCGGCCAGTACCTCCATCACCACAAGGGCGACCCCGGCGCTCAGTGCGGGCCGCGCCAGCGGGAGCGCACCGCGGAAAAAGGCGCCCGCGGGACGGTGACCGAGCCCTCGGGCCACCTCAAAGGCCTGCACTGCAGGACCGGTGAAAACGGTCCGTGCCGGAAGGTAGACGTACGGGTAGAGAACCGAGGCGAGTACCACGATGACCCCGATCGGTGACATCACATCGGGTACCGGGTACCGCGCCCACCCCAGAATGTTACGAAAGATTCGTTGCACCGGACCCGTATAGCTGAAAAGTTCAACGTAGGCGATCGCCGCGAGGTAGGTCGGTACGGCGAACGGCAAAATTAACACCCACTCGAGGATTCGCCGGCCGGGGAACCGATACATCGTCACACACCACGCGGGGGCTACACCAAGGAGCAGGGCAAGGGCACCGGTTCCCGCCGTCACGATGAACGTGTTGACGAGGTACCGCGGAAGCACCGTGCGCATGAGAGAGGTTAACGTGTCTCCGGAAATATCGAACAGTGCCGCCGGAATGTAGCAGAGCGGCAATGCCACGAGAAAAACGGTGGTTACCGGAATCGGCAACCACCGCAGAGCTCTTCGGCGTGGACTCACAAGAAGGAGGCTACTTATCGCCAGCCCACTTCGTCGGAGATCGCGACCGCCTCCTCGTAGTAATCGCCGTAGGCGGCCAAGTTCACATCGTTGGCTCTGAAAGAACCCCACGATTGCAGTAGATCCGCGGGGTCTACGTCGGGGTGCACCGGATACTCGTAGTTGGCCTGGGCAAAGACGCTTTGCGCCTCCTCATCCGTCATGAACTCGATGAACCGGATCGCGTTTTCTCGATTACTCGAGCCGGCGGTCACACCAATGCCGCTGACGTTGACGTGCGTTCCCCGCCCCTGCTGATCGGGAAAGAAGACTCCTACCATCTCTCCCACCCGTTGTTCTTCCGGGTTATCCGAGTTTAATAGGAGCCCCACGTAGTAGGTGTTTACAATGGCGACATCGCCGATACCCGCTGCGATCGCGCGCATCTGATCTCGATCGTTGCCTTCGGGATCTCGGGCAAAATTCGCCACAAGCCCTTGGGCCCAACTGCGCGTCTCATCCTCTCCGATTTGCGCAACGAAGGAGGCGATGAGGGATTGATTGTAGATGTTACCGGAAGAGCGCGTCAGCACCCGCCCGCGCCACACCGGATCGGTCAACGCCGCATAGGTAGAGAGGTCGGCCGGATCGACTCGATCTTTGTGGTACACGATAACGCGAGCACGTTGCGTGACACCGAACCAGTACCCCTCCGGATCGCGGAGGTTTTCGGGAATAGATGCGTTCAGAGCAGCCGATTGGACGGGTTGCAGGAGACCCATTTCTTTGGCGCGGTGGAGCCGGCCGGCATCAACGGTGATGAGAATATCGGCGGGAGACTCCGCACCTTCGTTTGCCAGACGCTCGATGAGCTCGTCGGCGCTCGCCTTGACCACGTTGACCCTGATCCCCGTTTTCTCTTCAAAAAGATCGAAGAGTTTCTGATCGGTCTCGTAGTGGCGATGCGAATATACGTTGACCTCACCCGATTCCTGCGCTCCGGGCGTACTATCCGTAGACTCCGGTTGACCGCCGGCAAAAACAACCGTTATCGAAAAGAGCAGCATACAGAGCGAGACTATATACTTCATGGTACCCTCCAGAAATAAAGTTCGTTAAGGCTAACTTTTATGATAAAAACAGTCAAGTATACCGACGAGGTATTGGAGCGTTCACCGAGGCACGGAACGCGAGAAGTGCGGGCGCACTGAACGTTCAGCCGGCGGCTACACGACGCCGAGCGTCTCGCCAACCTCCGAGAAGGCGTGCACGGCGTGGTCGATATGCGCGGCGGTGTGGGACGCCGAGAGCTGCACCCGGATACGCGCCTTGCCTTTCGGGACGACGGGAAAGGCGAAGCCGATCACGTATACGCCGCGTTCGTAGAGCATGTCGGCCATCCGTACGGCGAGCGGTTCTTTGTAGAGCATTACCGGTACGATCGCGGTATCTCCGGTTACGAGATCGAATCCACGCGCGCGCAACCGTTCCCGAAACGTCACGGCGTTGCGCTTCACCGTCTCGATCAGTTCCGGACGCTCCGCTACCAGCT
Organism: Spirochaetales bacterium; assembly: GCA_028282545.1. GTDB lineage: Bacteria > Spirochaetota > Spirochaetia > DSM-27196 > Alkalispirochaetaceae > JANQHT01. The sequence goes on along the minus strand of JANQHT010000011.1, from coordinate 40,016 downwards.
CCAGCGCTTTGAGCGTCGCGCCCACGACCGCGGGAGCTACGCTGTTGGAGAAGAGATAGGGGCGCGAGCGCTGCCGTAACATCTCAATGATCTCGGCTCGACCGCTCGTGCACGCGCCTGAGGCGCCCCCCAGCGCTTTGCCGAAGGTCGTCGTGATGATATCGATCTCGCCGATCACGCCGTGGTGTTCCGCGCTGCCGCGCCCCCTATCGCCGATGTACCCCGTCGCGTGCGAGTCGTCTACCATCACGAGTGCGTCGTAGCGACGGGCCAGCTCGAGAATCCCCGGCAACGGTGCGATGTCGCCGTCCATCGAGAAGACACCGTCAGTTGCGATGATGCGGTAGCGCGCGTCCGAGGCCTCCCGTAGCTGCTCCCGCAGCGAATCCAGGTCGGCGTGCCGATAGCGGAAGCGTCGCGCCTTGCAGAGCCGTATCCCGTCGATGATCGATGCGTGGTTGAGTTCGTCGGATATGATCGCATCCTCCTCACTCAACAAGGGCTCAAACAACCCTCCGTTGGCATCGAACGCGGCGGCGTACAGGATCGTCTCTTCCGTACCGAGAAACGTGTTGAGCCGCGTCTCGAGCTCACGATGGATGTCCTGCGTACCGCAGATAAAGCGTACCGAGGAGAGACCGAACCCGCGCGTATCGATCGTGCGCTTTGCGGCCGCGCGGATCTCGGGGTCGTTCGAAAGACCGAGGTAGTTGTTGGCGCAGAAGTTGATCACTTGGCGCGACGACGTCCCGGGTAGTGATGCCTCGATCTCCGGCCCCTGGGGCGACGCGATGACCCGTTCGTTTTTGTAGAGTCCCTCTTCGCGGAGCGACGCGAAGCGCGCTCCGAAGTCACTCATCATCGAGCGTGACATCTTTCACTCCTTTCCGTTGCGACAGCACGCGCAGCATATCGCGCGTCATCGCGTCGAGATCGTACTGCGGTGACCAGTCCCACTCGACGCGCGCGGCGTAATCCTCGAGACTGTTGGGCCACGTATTGGCGATCGCCTGCCGGACCGGATCGATCCGGTAGTCGATTTCGAAGTGGGGGAGGTACTTGCGGATGTACGCGGTCTGTTCCTCCGGGCTGAAGCTCATCGCGGTTACGTTGAACGCGTTACGGTGGCGCAGCCGCCCCGGATCCGCCTCCATGAGCTGCACGGCGGCGCGTACCGCGTCGGGCATATACATCATATCGAGGTAGGTATCGCCCTTGAGAAAGCACGTGTACCGCCCCTCGTCGAGCGCCGCATGGTAGATATCGACCGCGTAGTCGGTGGTGCCGCCGCCCGGCGGGGTGACGTTCGATATCAGGCCGGGATAGCGAACCCCGCGTGTGTCCACGCCGTAACGGTGGTAGTAGTAGTCGCAGAGCAGCTCCCCCGACACCTTGGTCACACCGTACATCGAACGCGGCCGTTGCAGCGTATCCTGCGGCGTCCAATCTTTGGGTGTGTCGGGACCGAAGGCGCCGATCGAACTGGGCGTAAAGACGGCGCACCCCTTTGCACGCGCCACCTCGAGGACGGTGAAAAGACCGTTCATATTCAAATCCCAGGCGTTTTGCGGATCCGCCTCGGCGGTCGCCGAAAGCAGCGCGGCCAGGTGGTAGATCGTATCGATCGCGTGTTTTTGAACGACTTCGGCGAGTGCGTTTCCGTCCCGCACATCAAAGCGGTAGAACGGTCCTCCCCGCTCGAGTTCACGATTTGCACCGTCGCGGATATCGCAGAGTACGACCGATGCGTCGCCGTGGCGCCTTCTCAGTTCCAAGGCGATTTCGCTCCCGAGCTGCCCCAAGGCGCCGCTAATGAGTATACTCTTCACTCGGTTACACCCTGAATTGATTGAATTGGCGGCGGAATTGACAAGGGTATAGACCAGTCGTACGATATATTAAACACAAGTTCATTATAGTAGGTTGTCGATGAAAGCAGCAACACCACCGCCGATCGGGCGGAACATCAAGCGTTTCCGAACTACCCACGGTCTCACGCTGGAACTCTTAGCGGAGCGCAGCGGCGTATCAAAGGCGATGCTCTCCCAAATAGAATCGGGAAAAGTCAATCCGACGGTCGCCACCGTTTGGAAGATCTCCCAGGGGTTGGATCTGGATATTAACCTTCTCCTCGAGGGATCGGAAGGGCCGGTCAGGAAGTTTCACCTCACGCGCAAGGGGAACCACACGGCTCTCGATACCGACGAGGCCGGGTTGCACATTCACGTGCTCACGCCGGTCTCTCTGGTCGAGGATCTGGAGATGTACCTCCTTACCTTTGCACCGGGCGGAGCGCTGAGGAGCAAAGCGCACTTTCCAAACACCGAAGAGTTTCTCACGGTCATCTCCGGCAGTGTGCACGTACGTGCCGGCGACAAGAACGTGGATTTGAGCGACGGTGATTTTATCCGTTACCAGTGCGATGTGGAGCACTCGATCGAAAACATCGGCGCCGTTGACGCGATCGTCCACATGGTTGTTCGTTTCCAAAAGCGCCACCTGGGATAGCTATCGGGAGGTTTTCCCGGCGTGGATCGGTAATCTCGGCGATTGGCCGGCTGCGGCCGCATGTGTAGGGCGTCACGAAATCCGAATACTCTTTCGTTTCGCTTCCCGTGTCGTCTCCACACAATCGGACATCTTCTGCATCTGCTCCTCAATCGATTGGACCAAAGCGATCTGCGTTCTGCACCGGACGAGGTTGTGTTCCGGGTAACTGGTCTTGAAGTATTGATTGCCGAGGAGATAGTCGGTGAGGAATCTCATGCCCACTTCCATCGTCATGATCCTCCCGCCTTCCGGGAGTCCGGCGATTTCCGATTCATTCAAAAAATCAACGCCGCTCTCGAGAAATCCCTCCACCAACGCGGAAAACATCGTGAAATCCATCCTCACCTCGTCGGGGCGTTGATGGTCCTCCGGTACCGGGCTTGTGGAAGTTCGAACCAGATCGCCGAAATCGTAGAGCGATAGTCCCGGCATACTCGTGTCGAGATCGATGACGCACATCGCCTCGTGCGTCGTGGTGTCGATGAGCACGTTGTTGAGCTTTGTGTCGTTGTGGGTTACCCGCTCCGGTATCATTCCGTTGCGGTGAAGGTCGATGAGTGTGCCCACATCGTCACGGCGGTCGAGAAAGAACGATATCTCGTCTTCCACGGCGGAGGCGAGATCGAATGGATCGTTTTCCACCGCTTGCAGCAAGTTTTGAAAACGTCCCGGGGTGTCATGAAAATCGGGGATCGTCTCGTGGAGACGTCCACCCGGTAGATCCGCCAGAAGGCGGAGATATTCACCGAAGCAGCGCGCCGCTTCCTTGGCCTGGGTGGGCGATTGGACGACGTCATGGCCCGTTGCGCCTTCTATAAAGAAGTAGCACCGCCAGTAGTGCCCGTCTCCGTCGCGTACCCAGGCCTCTCCGTTTCGAGACCGTATCAGCGAGAGGACTCGTCGGGAGGCGTCCGGCAGGTTCTCACGTTCGGCACGTTCCACCAAGTGATCACATATCCTAGAGACGTTGTCCATGAGGGCTTCGGGATCCCGAAAAACGCGATCGTTTATCCGTTGGAACAGGTAGTTGACCCTCCGGCCGGCCTGATCGAACGACGCTTTGTAGGTGGAGTTGATGTGGCCAGTGCCGTAGGGTTGCGCATCGACGAAGTCTCCGTAAATGGCAAAGGATCTCATGGTTCGTTCGAAGTCGGTCATGCCTCATCATAGAAAAAGCCTATCTCCGAGTACAAGCGGCGAATCGGCGGTGGAGGGGGAGATCGCGAAGCCGCCGCGGAAGGCAAGATTGTGCAAAACCGCGGTGCGGCCACGACACGGCCATTGAGTACCGCGGTACCTACATCCAGGCTATGTAGAGACGGTATCATCGGGTCCGGAGGTGTCACGCCGTGGACGGATTTGACGGGCTCAGCATGGGATTAGGAAACATCGCGCTGCTTTCGGAGGCGAAGTCAAGATCGATTTCACCGGAGAACACGACCGGTGAACCGGGGGGCGGCGGCAGGAGCGTAACGGGGACGGGCGCGCGGGCGGCCCGCGACCTCGGTCAAGGCTGGAAGGTCTCCCCGTCGATCACCATCGCGGCGGGGTCGGAAGAGACGTTGGCGCTGATCGACGGTTCGGGCCAGATCCAGCACATCTGGATGGTACCGATCCGGTGCCGGTGGCGCCATCTGATCATCCGAATGTACTGGGACGGGGACGAGTCTCCGGCGGTTGAGGTGCCGCTTGGAGACTTCTTTGCGCTCGGGTGGGAGGAGTACGCCCACGTCAACTCTCTACCGATCTCGGTGAACCCGGGAAGGGGATTCAACTGCTTCTGGCCAATGCCCTTTTCCAGGGGGGCGCGCATAACGATCGAGAACCGCGATGATGATGAGGAGACGCTCTACTACCAGATCGACTACACGCTCGCTCCGGTGGCGCAAAAGGCCGCCAGGTTTCACGCCGTCTTTAACCGTCGCAATCCCTCTCCGCCCGGTGAGGACAAGCTGATCCTTGACACCGCCGGCGGTCCGGGGCACTACGTTGGTACCTATCTTGCGTGGGGTGTCAACAACAACGGGTGGTGGGGTGAGGGAGAAGTGAAGTTCTTCATTGACGACGATGAAGAGTTCCCGACGATCTGCGGCACCGGTACTGAAGACTACTTCCTGGGTGCATACAACTTCGATATCGGCGTCCCCGAACCCGATGTCGCAAACGGATACACCTGCTACTCCACACCCTTCGCCGGGCTCCCCCAGGTATTACGCCCCGACGGCGTCTACCGTTCGCAGCAGCGATTCGGTATGTATCGCTGGCACATCATGGATCCGGTACGCTACCGCGAACGCCTCCGAGTCACCATCCAGGACCTCGGCTGGATCCCCGGTTTGCGGGATGAGGACAGACGGTACCTTCGCCAGTCGAGCGACATTGCTTCAACTGCGTTTTTCTACCAAAGCGGCACCGCCGTTTTGCCGCCGCTTGCAGACAGGGACTCGTTCCAGGTGGTGTAGGCTGCGGTGTGGGCGGTCGCGTTGCGAAACGGGGCGCGTTCCCGTAGTGTGATTGGCGTGGATGGATTGCGCCGGGGGTACCTCCATTGGATCATGCTGGCGGTCTCCCTCCTGCTCCAGGTTCTCTCGTGCTTCGGCGGGCAGGAGGTCGTGACGCCGGAAAACAGCGTTCCCTGGGCCGTCCAGTATCCGCTGCTCGTCGCGGTGTCGGCATCGCTGACGGTGTACGCCTACCTTGCCCCGGCGCGACTGCGCCCGGGGGCGGCGCTCATTCTGCGATATGTCCTCTGCGTGGTCGTCTATCTGCCCTCGGGAGTGCCTCTCGGGGTCAGGCAGATGTTCCTGACCGCGACCGCCCTCGACGTCGCCTACCTTCTTGCCTATCCGGCCAATCTCGGCCTGTCGCTCGCAACTCTGGTCTCGGTGGCGTTCTTTTCAGCCTTGAGCCGCCGATTCGCCCAGGGGACCCCCTTTCCGCCGGCGTATGTAGTCGCTCGAAACCTGACCTACAGCGTCATCACGGTACTCCTGGTTTCGCAGATCAGACGGATTGGTGACCGGCTCGCCGTGAGCGAAGCACGGACGGCCAACCTGTTAAAAACGATCAACAAGCTCACCGACGCGAACACGGGGTTTCAGCACTACGTGAAGGTGGTGGAACTAAAATCGACCGAGGATGAACGGAATCGAATCATCCGCGAACTCCACGACTCGCTCGGCTATACGATGACGTCGATAATCATGCTCTCGGAATCGTGTATGCGACTTGCCCAGCAGGGGGAACACGATGAGCTGATGGAGTTGCTCGGTCACATCAACAACTCGAGCAAAACGGGCCTGACCGATATCAGGATTGCCTTGCGAATCATGAAACCGAAGAAGCTCGCCAATCTGCCGCCGGCGAAGAGGCTCCAGAAGCTCGTGGATGCGTTCCAAAAGGCGACCGATGTAGCCATTGAACTCGAGTACAACCACATCAGCGAATCGATCGATCCGGATCATTTCCACATCGTCACCCGATTCATCCAGGAAGGCATGATCAACTCCTTTCGTCACGGCGCAGCTACCAGCATCAGGATTACGCTCTTTCAGGAGTCGGATCAAAATCTCATCGTCACGATCATGGACAACGGCAAGGGGTTCCAGGAGCTGTCGGTGGGGCTCGGACTCAAGGGCATTGAGGAGCGACTTGCCCGGGTGGGCGGCGAGTTCTCCATCAGCAACACACCCTGGGGGGTGCGTCTGCGTGCCAGCGTACCGCTGTCACGGACGGGAGAGCCGCAATGATCAAGGTGCTGCTCGTTGACGACCAGAAGCTCTTCATCAACAGTCTCAAGGTGGTGCTCGAGAGCATACGGCCCGATATCCGAATCGTGAAGATCTGCTACGACGGGACCACTGCGGTCGAGTACTGTCGGCACCACGAGCCCGACATCGTGCTGATGGATGTGATGATGCCCGGGATGGATGGGGTCCGGGCAACCGAGGAACTGCTCCGGCTATACCCTGAACTCAAGATCATCATGCTCACAACGTTCGATGAAGACCTCTACGTTCAGAAGGCGCTTGACCTCGGTGCGAAGGGGTACCTTCTGAAGGACATGCTGCCTGAGGAACTCAGCGCCGCGATCGACACGGTGATGGGTGGGGCGGTGTCTATGTCTCCATCGGTGGTCAAGAAGTTACTGGTGAAAAAAAACCCGCCGGACAGCCCGGCGTGGTTCAACGAGTTGACCAGGAAGGAATGGGAGGTTCTCAGACTCATCAGCCAGGGGTACGACAACCGCGAGATTGCCGAGGAGGCGCACTTGGCTCGGCAGACGGTCAAGAACTACGTCTCGAGCATCTATGAGAAACTCGACGTGAGGGACCGGATGCAGGTGATGCGATTGTGCATCAACCTCGAACTCTTTGACGACTGACCGACACTGGTAGTACCGCGGTACCTAAACTGCGTACCGCGGTCACTGTCTCTGCACAAGGGCGCATCATAGAATTGTTGGAAACCATCCGTAGGAGGAGACCAATGAACAAGAGATTCGCATTGATCGCTGTCTTGTTGTCGCTCTTCGTTGCCGGCGTCTTTGCCGGAGGCGCAAGCGAAGAGGAACCGGGGCAAATCAACCTCAAGTGGCAGGTGTGGGTGACTCCAAATCTCACCAGGGAGTTCTACGCCTCGGCCGCAGAGACCTATATGCAGCTCAACCCCGGTGTCCAGATAGAGATTATCGAGGCGAATGCCGCCGGCGGGGGCGAGGGGGCGGTCGACTTCATCCGGAATCGCCTTGCCGCCGGGGACGTACCCGACATCTGGACCAATGTGATGGACGCTATCTTCATCGAGGCCGGACACGTCTGGGAGATACCGGCGGACGATCCCGATCTCCAACGCGTCAAGAACCTCGAGCTTGCCGCGATTGACGGCAAGTACTACTCCTTTGTTGCACACATCCAGCCCCAGGGATCGATCTTTTACAACAAGTCGATGTGGGCGGAAGCGGGGCTCACCGAAGCCGACATCCCGACCACCTGGGCCGAGTTCGAAGCGGTGTGCGAAACGATCAAGGCCGCGGGATTCGTCCCGATCATGGCCGGCGGCGAGTGGACCGCCTGGGCGCTCTTCCAGTGGTTTCTCAACGCGGAGGTGGTCAAGAATCACCCCAACTTCTGGACCGAATACGAGGCGGGAGATGTTCGCTTCAGCGACCCCGAAGTTGTCGCGGTGGGAGAGTTTCTCGACAGGCTGGTGAAGAACGGCTATCTGATCGAGGGCCAGTTGAGCATCGGCTACGCGCAGCTCGAGCAGGGATTCCTCGGTGGCTCCGCCGTTATGTACCCAATGGGAACGTGGTACACCGCTGCCGACAAAGCGGCGGACAAGGATTGGGAGACCGGTGTCTTTGTCTACCCCTCGCGCGACGGCGTGCAGAACTTCTTTGCCGGGTACGGCGTGGGCGGCAATACGATGCGCATCTACTCGGGATCCGAAAACCCCGAGGCGGCGTGGGAATTCGTCAAATGGTTCCACATGGATCCCGAATACGGGGCGGATTTTATCGAGGCCGACGGTCTCTACTCAAACCTTGACCCGCCAATCCTCTATGACATGACACCGTTGCAGCGTGAAGTGAACGACCTCTTTCAGGCTACCGAGATCTCCACACCTCAGATCATCGAATACGTGGGAGGCCCCGCGCCGTCGGGAATCACGGACGTGTTCCAGAGCGTCATTGAAGCGATCATCACCCAGACCTATGACAGTCTGGAAGCCGAATTCGCAAAGATCGACGCCTTTGTAGCAGACAGCATGTAGTCCAGCATGTAGTCGACCGGTAGCTGGTCGGAGATCGGTTTTTTTGGAACCGCGACGCCCCTCATTCGAGGGGCGTCGTCTTGAGGGAGTAGCCGTGATAGGGCGCTTGAAACGAAACATCAACACCATTCGATTCCAGACCGCGCTGCTCTTTGTGCCGGGGTTTGCAATCTACGCATGTATCATACTGCTCTCCATCGTGCTGGCGTTCTACTACAGCCTTTTTGACTGGGACGGCGTCAGGAACTCGATGAACTTCGTCGGTTTTGCCAACTATGTGCGGGCGCTCAGGCAGCCGGCGTTTCTCAACAGCCTCAAAGTGACCTTCTTCTTTGCCGTCATTGGGACGGCCCTGGTCAATGTCATCTCAATCAGCCTGTCGGCCCAGCTCAATCGTCCCGGCAACCTCACCAATTTCTACCGGTCCGCCTTCTTCTTTCCGCAACTCATCAGTATGGTGGCCATCGGTTTTATCTTCAAAAGCCTCTTCTCGTACATCGGGATCGTCAACGCGATTCTCGAACGCTGGGGGCTCCCCTTGGTGGATTTCCTTGGAGACCCGGCCCTCGCCAAGTGGACGGTTCTCTTCGTCTCGGTATGGCAGATCACTGGTTTCGGCACCGTGATTTACCTCGCGGGATTGCAGGCGATTCCGCAAGAACTCTATGACGCTGCGAAGATAGACGGCGCGAATCCCTGGCAACGGTTCACATCGATCACCTTCCCCTGGCTTGCACCGTCGCTCACCTCGGTAACCGTCTTTATTTTCACGGGGTACATGCGCATGTTCGATTTCATTTTCGTGCTCACCGGCGGCGGACCGGTGAACTCGACCGAGTCCATAGCCATCCTGGTGATTCGCATCGGATTCAACCAGTTCAAGATCTCCTATGCATCGGCGGTGTCCATGTACTTCCTTGTACTCGTCGGCGCCATCTCAATGGCCATGACCTATTTCCTGCGACGGCGGGAAGAGGTTCTTATCAATTAGCAGGTGATGCGCATGCGTAAGGTTCAACTGTCGGCGATCGGGAGAAATATGCTCTTGCTCGTGGTAGCCGGTATCTACCTGATCCCGTTCTACATCGCCGTCATCAATACGTTCAAACCCGAGCCCGCTATCATTGGCCGGCCGTTGGGCATCCCGATTGGCCGGCTGACGCTGGACAATCTCATCCGCAATCTCAATGCGCCCAACTTCAACGTTCTGCGCGCCTACGGCTTCACGCTGCTCACGGTAGTGATTACCCTAACGCTCGTCATTCTCACCGCTTCGCCGCTCGCCTATGTCCTCAGTCGATTCAGGAGAGGATTCTACAAGACCGCACACTATCTGCTGCTCGCGGGAATGATGATTCCCATCCAGGTGATCATGATTCCGATCATCCAGATTCTTAAGAGCGTTGGAATGATGCTCAGCTTCCAGGGGCTCATCCTGGTCTACATTGCCTGGTACATGCCCTTTGCAACATTCGTGATGACCGGCTACATAGGGACGATATCAAAACAGTTGGACGAATCTGCGATGATTGATGGAGCATCGCTGGTGACCGTATTTTTCAGAATCATCCTCCCCCTTATGACGCCAATCGTGGTGAGTGTTATCATCTTTGTGACGCTGTGGACCTGGAACGACTTCATCACTCCGCTCATCATTCTCGGCAGCGGTACGTTCTACACCGTCACCACCGGTATCTACCGGGCCATCGGCCACTACACGCAAAAGTGGGATGACGTCTTCGCTATCCTCTTCTACGCGATCGTGCCGATGATCGTCTTCTTTCTGTGGCTACAGAAACACTTCATATCGGGATTGACCGCCGGCTCGCTCAAGGGATAGCGAACGATGAAAACGCTCCACTTCGCCGCCGTGGGCCTTGGAAACCGCAGTGAACTGCTGGATCACCTATCCGACCCCGCCGCTCACTCCGCTGTTCTTCACGGCGCCGATCCGTCGGAAGAGGCGCGCCGCCGTTTTTCCGATCGCTTTCCCGATGTAGAGGTCGTCTCTGACTATCGCGAGCTTCTCGCCGTACCCGATCTCGACGGCGTTATTATTCTCAGTCCCGACTACCTGCACCGGGAGCACGCCTGCTCCTTTCTCCATGCGGGCGTACCGGTCTACCTGGAAAAGCCGATCGCAACCTCGATTTCAGATGCCGACGCGATCTTGGACACCGCCCGCAGAACGGGTACCAAACTCTTTCTGGGACATAATATGCGCTATTTCCCCTGCATCATAGCGATGAAGGATATCATCGCCGCCGGAACGATCGGTGAAGTCCAGGCGATTTGGTGTCGCCACTTCATAGCCTACGGTGGCGACGCCTACTTTCGCGACTGGCATTCCGAGCGGCGCTACACTGCGAGTCTTCTCCTGCAAAAGGGGGCTCACGACATCGACGTTATTCATTGGTTGGCCGGCGGGTACACGCGACGGACAGTGGCGATGGGAACGCTCTCCGTCTACAACCGAGCGAAGCGCCGTTCGCACAAAACGCCGGGGGATGCTCGCTTTTATCTGGACCACTGGCCGCCCCTGGAACAGAGCGGATTCTCTCCGGTAATCGATGTGGAAGACCACAGTATGGTATTGCTGGAATTGGACAACGGTGTTTTTGCCTCCTATACACAGTGTCATTACACACCCGATACGCATAGGAACTATACCGTCATCGGTACCCGCGGTCGGATCGAGAATTTTGGGGATCACGGCCGGTGTCGTATCGCCCTATATACCTCCCGCAACGACACGTACGCCGAAGCGGATCGGATCATTGAACTGGACGGTCACGAGGATAGTCACGGCGGTGCCGATCCTGCCATTGTTCGCGCCTTCCTCGACTATGTACGAAATGGGACACCGCCAAATCCATCGCCGATTGCCGCTAGGGAAGCGGTTGCGGCCGGGTACTCAGCCACCGAATCACTCCGCTCCGGCGCAAACGCACGGACCGTACCGGAGCCGTCGGAGAAGAACCGCGCCTTTTTTTCGTAGCCCCGGTTTCCGTCCCCGCCACTCACTCCTTCAAAGACCCGGCGGTCATACCGGAAACCAGGTAGCGCTGTCCGGCGGCATACACCAGGGCCACGGGCAGGACGGTGAGCACCACGTCGGCGAATACCAGGTTCCATTCCGAACTCCGTCGACCGAAGAAATTGAAGACCGCCAGGGTCATAGGCCATTTCCGGGAATCCCCCAGCACATAGAGGGGCAGCATAAAGTCGTTCCAGGCGTTCATGAAGTTGATCATGATTACCGTCAGGCTCACCGGCTTGAGCAGGGGAAAGACGATACGGGTAAAAAGCTGCAGGAACGACGCCCCGGCGGTGGAATCCCCGGAGGCTCTGGCCGATTCGGTTGAGGACTATCTGAAAGAGCACTATCAGGAGGAGGTTACCCTGGCCACCCTGTCGGCGCTCTTTCACTACGATGCCGCCTACCTCTCCCGCATCTACAAGCGATACAAAGGACAGTCGCCCGGCAAGGCTCTCACCGCCCTGCGCATCGCCGGAGCCAAGGTCCTGATCACTGAGCGCCGGGAACTGGACCTCAAGGACATCGCGGTCCGGGTGGGGTACCGGGACCACCACTATTTCTCTCGGGTCTTCAAGAAGGTGACGGGAATGTCCCCCCGGGACTGCCGAAGGGACTGCGAAAACCGGGATGACGGGGAAACCTCTCTCCGAGCCCAAGCGCGAAACGGTGGTGGAAGGTAGGCGGCGTCACCTTCCGCGTGAGCCTGCGTACGAGTGCCCCTCACCCCCTGAACTCCCGGTTATAGGGCTTGCCCAGCGCCAGGGGCCCTACGTTCCGCTCCTTGTAGGTCAGCGCCAGTACCAAAATAACCATCAGGTAGGGTGTGGCCACGGCGATTTCATAGGGGAACTCGATGCCGTATACCTGGATCGACCGCTGCAGGGCGTGGGCCATACTGAACAGCAGGGCGCCCCACATGACCCCGGACGGCTTCCACCGCCCGAAGTAGACCAGAGCCACGGCGATGAAGCCTCGGCCCGCGGTCAGATTGTCGGCGAACATTTGCGCTTGGCCGATGCTCAGATACGCACCTGCCAAGCCCGACATCACGCCGCCGAGAGTAACGCACTGGTAACGGATGCGTTGGACGTTCACCCCCAGGGTGTCGGCCGCCTGCGGGGTTGTACCGACCGCGCGTACCTTGAGGCCCCAGGGAGTTTTGAACAGCACGTAGCTGGACACCGGCACCAGCAAGAAGGCAAGGTAGACCAGCGGGTTCTGATTGAAGAGAATCGGCCCCAGTACGGGAATATCCTTGAGAACTGGTACGGCTATCCTGCCGATACCGTCGATATTTGTCACGCCCCCCACGTATACCCGGAAAAGGGTGCCGGAAACGCCCCAGCCGAACATGTAGAGACCGATTCCGGAGATTCCTTGCTCGGCTTTGAAGGTTACGCTGACCAGCGCCATGAGCAGGCCCATCAACCCGCCGACCGCCATGGCGGCCACGATTCCCAGAACGGGGCTGCCGAAAAGATAGACCAGGTAAAACCCGACAAAGGCGCTGAGCATCATGATCCCCTCAGTTCCGAGGTTAAACACGCCGCTGCGCTGGCCGAACATCTCTCCCAAACTGGCGAAGAGCAAGGAGGCGCTCAACGGGATGCCGCCGACAATGACCCCGATAACGACTTCGAGTATCATGTGCGGCCACCTTCCGGGTCCCGCTCGGCTATTTTCCTACCGCCCAGGAGGCTGAATACCTTGTCGCGCATCTTTGGATTCTTCAAAAAGAGGTTGCTCGAAACTATGGCTACGATGATAAGACCCTGTATGGCCAAAATGATGGAGGCGGGAACATCCACTGCGCGCTGCATCATATCGGCCCCCACGATCAAGAGGCCAAACACCATCGAGGACGGCACGATTCCCAAGGGGTGCAGGCCGCCGAACAGGGCTACGACGATTCCGCTGAATCCGTAGCCCGCCGAAATCGACTCCATCGCCCGGTGGTGTACACCCATTACCTCGATCGCCCCGGCCATTCCGGCGAATCCACCGGAGAGGACCATTGCCAGGACCAGGTTGTGTTTTACGTTCATGCCGGCGTAGGTGGCCGCCTTTGGTTCCGCCCCCACCGCCCGCATGCGGTACCCGACGGTGGTTTTCCATAGAAACAAAAACACTACCACCGCGAGGGCGATTGCGATCAGGAGTCCGGAGTGGAGCCGGAACCCCTGAATATACCGGATCAACCGCGCGTTCTCCGACAAGAGAGCCGTCTGTGGTACGCCGGTTCCGTAGGCAACCTCGTTCGGGTCAATCATCGGGCCGCGCAGCAGGTACTGATACACTTGGACGGCGATGTAGTTCAGCATAACGGTACTCAGGATTTCGTTTACGTTCAGATACGCCCGCATCCACCCGGCAATGCCGCCCCAGAGACCTCCGCCGACGAAGGCGGCGAGAAAAACCGCCGCAATCAGGAGCGGCTTGGGCAGATTCGGCAGGGCGAGGCCCACTGCGGTCCCGAACACAACGCCGAGCATGATCTGACCCTCACCGCCGATATTCAGAATGCCGGAGCGGAACGCGATGGCGATACCGAGTCCCACCAGCATCAAGGGTGCGGCCCGAACCATCATCTCCGTCAACCCGAACATCCCCGACAGCGGTTGGGCGAGCATGACGCCGTACGCGCGCAGGGGATTCGCCCCCGCGACCGCAAACAGAAACGCTCCCAGAATCAAGGCGATCATCAGCGAAAACAGAACGATGACGGTGCTCACCGCGAGTTCTCTATATTTGTCCGCGCTACTCTTTTCCATGCGCTACTCCAGCCATAAGTAAACCCAACTCTTGTTTCGTACACTCTTCCCGCGGCAACACGTCCAGGATCTTTCCTTCGTACATAACTGCAATCCGGTCGCAGAGGTCGAGGAGCTCGTCCAGTTCCTCGGATATCAGCAGTACTGCCATACCCTCTTCCCGGGCTTGAATCAACTGGTTGTGGACGTATTCTGAAGCCCCGATATCCAAACCGCGAATTGGATAGGCCGCCAGCAGGGCCTTCGGCTTGCGGGTGATCTCACGGGCAAGGATGACCTTCTGGATGTTGCCACCCGAGAGGGAGGCGCAGGAGGTCTGGATATCGGGAGTTTTAACGTTGAACGCCTTTACGAGCGATTCCGACCGAGAATCGATCTCGCCCTTCCGCAGAAAGAGGGCTTTCGAAAGGGGGGCGCGGCGGTAGTCCTTCATAATCAGGTTCTCCCGCACGCTGAAACGGGGAATCGTTCCTTCGTGCAACCGGTCTTCGGGAATGTAGCCCATGCCGCGATCGATGATCTGCTGCGGGCTGTGATTGCTGATATCTTCGCCGTCCAGAACGATCCGTCCCTCTTTGATTTTGCGGATTCCATTAATTGCATCGGCCAGCTCCCGTTGGCCGTTTCCGGAGACGCCGGCCACACCGACGATTTCACCGGCCCGCACTTCCACACTAAGCCCTTGCAGCGAGTCGGTACCCTCCTGGTCGCCGTCGGCCCAGACGTTCTGTACCTGCAGAATCGGCACCCCATATTCATCTTTTTTTTGAATTTTGGGATATTTGATCTCCCGCCCGGCCATCTTTTCGGCCAAATCTGCCGCGGAATGGTCGGCGGTATTCCCGTCGAATACCAGTTTCCCGTTCCGCAATACGGCCACCCGATCGCTGATGGCTTTGACTTCGTTCAGTTTATGACTGATGAAGATGATAGACGTATCCTGCAGGACCGTTTGCCGCAGAAGATCAATGAGCGCGTCGGTCTGCTGCGGCGTAAGGGCCGCGGTCGGTTCGTCGAGTATCAGTACGTTTGCCCCCAGGGTCAGAACCTTCACGAGTTCGACCCGTTGTTGTTCGCCGACGCTCAACTGCCAAATGTAGGCATCGGGCTTCACCGATAGGTTGTAACGCTCCGCAACTTCCTTCACCCGTCCGCGCACCCGTTCAAGGTCCAGTTTGAACTCGGAGTGCTGGTACATTCCAAGGGCGATGTTCTCGAGAACCGTGAGGTTCGGGACCAGCATGAAGTGCTGATGGACCATGCCGATCCCCCGCTTCAATGCGTCGAGGGGCTCGTAAATCTGTACCTCTTGGCCGTTTATCAGGACGCTTCCTTCGTCCTGATGGTACAGGCCGTACAGTACGTTCATCAGGGTGGTCTTTCCCGCCCCGTTCTCACCGAGCAGAGCCAGGATCTCACCCTTCCGCAGATGTATGGTCACATCGTCAAGTGCCAGCACGCCGGGAAACCGTTTCGTAATATGGTTCATTTCGAGCCGGTCGATAATCTCCGCCACGGCCTACTCCCTTTTCAAAAAAAATCCGGCGCCATGGGGAGGCGCCGGATGTACTGTGCTGAAGCTCGAAGCGAACCTATTGAAGTTCAATCTCAATTTCGCCGTCAATGATCATCTGCATGGCGGTTTCGACATTTTCTCTGATTTCGGGGGAAATAACCTCGGAAGCGAGAGCGTCGTTCCATACCAGGGACAGACTGCCGTTGGCAAACGAGAGGGGGAGATGACTACCGCCGAGAACGCCCCTCTCCCGGTTGTCGATCATCTGCTGCACCACCGCCTCGAAGTCATAGGCCTGGGCTACCAGCACCGACTGGGGCGCCAGTGAAGACTGGTCCATATCGGTGGACAGCCAGTAGACACCGTCGTATTCGTCGACCACACGGATAGCACCGACGGTCTGCTGAGCGCTACCGGTCAGAATATCGGCGCCGGCGGTGATGTGCGTTTCGGCGATTTCGCCGGCCGCAACAAGGTCTCCGAAACTGCCGGTATAGGCGACCCGCACCTCGGCATCGCTGTTCACCGACTCAACGCCCTGGACAAAGCCCTGGTTGTATTTGATGGCGTCGCCCGATTCGACCGGGCCGACGAGGCCTACGATGCCGCTCCTGGTTTTCATTCCGGCGACGATACCGAGCAGGTAGGCGCCTTCCTGGGCGTGGGGGTCGTAGGCGTACACGTTCTCGTGGTCGGCCCTGAATCCCGTTCCGTATGCAAAGGTAACTTCCGGGAAGGCCGGCGCGATGTCATCCAAGAGGCTTTGGTACTGGGCACCGTGGGCGATCACGATATCATAGCCTTGAGAAGCGTACTGGCGAATCGCCGAGCCGGCATCGACCGCATTCCAAAGGCGTTCGCTCACGTCCACCTGTACCTTGTCTTCTCCCAATCGCCGTTGCACTGACAGAACACCTTCGTACATCGCCTGGCTCCACGCCATGTCGTCGATAGTACTCGGAATAACAACAGCGATCCTGACGGTTTCGTCCTCGGTCGCTTCCGCCTGTCCGCTCGCAAACAGAGCCGTCCCCACCATCAGGGATAAACTCAAAACCATAATGCCGCCAAATATTCGTTTCATCCGTATCCTCCTCTTCTTGTAGGTCCAAGGCATGATAGGCGTGAGTAGTTGATGCTGTCAAACAAAATTCCGTGTAGTATCAATGAACGATCGATACGCCTTTCGCGTCTGCCCAGACAAACGTTCCTTTCTAAGTGGTAGTATCGAATTCGACCATTTCTTAGTACGGGAGCGCAGGCATGAAAAAAACGCATACGACAAGAAGCAGAGACGAGTATCTCAGGGAAGCGATTAGGGTGTCTGAGCGGTCAGTTGAAGCGGGCAATCACCCCTTTGGGGCGATCTTAGTAGGCCCTGACGGAGAGATTCTCATGTCGGCCGGCAACACCGTCTCCAGCGAACACGACTGCACCGGTCACGCCGAAACCAATCTGGTGCGCAAAGCGTCCAAGGAGTACGACCGTGAGTTCCTGGCCGCGTGCACACTGTACAGCAGCGCTGAACCGTGCGCCATGTGTAGCGGCGCCATCTACTGGAGCGGCATTGGCGCCGTCACCTACGCCCTCAGCGAGTCGACCCTGTTCGCGTTGACTGGAGATGACCCGGAAAATCCGACCTTGCAGTTGCCGAGCCGCGAAGTCTTCGCCCGCGGCCAGCGTGTGGTCGTGGTCAGCGGCCCCCATATCGAGCAAGAGGCCCGCCGGGTGCACGAAGGTTTTTGGAATCCGAATACAACCGGATAGGAAAACGTATTGACTTGGAGAGCCCGCTGTTTTATTTGCTCCGTTTGACGCTCTATACAACCGTTGGGCATCGCATTCAGCCGTTAATCCAGTTTTTCTTGCCATTTCGGAGCGTTCTGTCACAATGGCTGATCACGGGAGTTATCGATGAATAAGAAGATCGTCGTGTTTGCAACCAGTTTTTTGGACGAGCTGATGACCCATCCGACTGGTGAGGGTGAGCCGGCGCGTCTACTCAAAGAGGCGGCGCGACGGAACTCCCTTGAGGTAGAGTTTCGTTGTACCCGCAACCCCTTGGACCCGGTCGAGGCGCGAGAGGTCGAGGGCACCGTCGCCGTGATCGCGGACTTGGAACGGTGGGATGCGGGGGTGCTCTCAACGGTTGGGCGAGCCGGCGGGGGAGATCTCGGATTGATCGCCCGCTATGGGATCGGATACAACAGTGTTGATATTGCGGCGGCGCATACGGCGGGAGTGTTGGTTACCAATACTCCGGGCGCCAGCGCTCGACCGACGGCGGAGTGGGCGGTTTCCACGCTTCTGGACATCGCCGGCCGGCGCGTACCCCATCACAACCGCGCCGCTATTGGCAAAACGAAGAGCGGTCCCTCCCGCATAGATGTAACCGGAAAGACTCTGGGGGTGATCGGTACGGGGACGATCGGTAGGCACGTCGTTGCGATGGTGCGAGGATTCGATCTGCATGTGATCGCATCCGATCCGTACCCGGACCACGATTGGGCCGCCGCCAATGGAGTCGAATATCTGGATATTCCGACGCTGTGCGCACGAGCGGATTTTATTACGTTGCACGCATCGGCGCACGCGCAACTGATCGGAGCGGAAGAGATCGGACGGATGAAACCGACGGCCGTGCTGGTCAACTGCGCACGGGGCATTTTGGTGGATAACCGCGCGGTGTATAGGGCGGTGCGTTCCGGCGTTCTCTACGGATACGGTCTGGACGAGGTGTGGGAGCACTCCGATCTGCCGCTCGAGGGGAGCGTGAATATCGCGGTGAGTCCGCACGTCGGATCGGACAGCGATTACGGAAAGCTGCGGATGCAGCAGATGTCCGCGGAGGCGGTCGTGGATTTTGTCGACGGAAAAAAACCGCGATACCTGGTAAACGAGGGGTGAGAACGCATGAACGCGTTGGTATTGCAAAGCTACAATAACGTGGAATACACCCAGGTAGATACTCCCGCCTACGCTCCCGATGAGGTCTTGATCCGTGTGCGCGCCGTGGGGATCTGCGGCAGCGACGTACATGGCCTGGACGGAAGCACCGGACGGCGGATTCCCCCGCTGGTGATGGGACACGAGGCGGCCGGTGTGATTGAGGCGCTCGGCGACGCGGTGAAGGGGTACGAGGTGGGGGAGCGGGTAACGTTCGACTCCACGCTGTACTGCGGCCGGTGCCGGTACTGTCGTCAGGGAAAGATCAATTTCTGCGAGAACCGGCGCGTCCTGGGCGTCGCCTGTGATGAGTACTCGCAGCCGGGCGCCTTTGCCGAGTACGTGAGCGTTCCCGCGCACGTCTTGTACCGCCTTCCGGAGGGGATGAGCTTTCACGAGGGCGCTATGGTAGAACCGCTGTCGATCGCCGTGCACGCGGCGGCGATTACACCGATCGCCATCGGCGATAGCGCGTTGGTGATCGGCGCCGGGGTGATCGGGTTGCTGACGTTGCAGGTTTTGCAACGCGCCGGTTGCAGCCGGGTGTACGTCGCCGATATCGATGACGATCGGTTGGCCATGGCGACAACGCTGGGCGCGACGGAGACGTTCAACAGCGGTGCAGTCCCGCTCGCCGACGAGATCATCGCACGCACCGACGGGTTGGGTGCGGACAGCGCGTTTGACGCGGTAGGTCTCTCCGAAACGACCAACAGCGCGGTCTATTCACTCAAAAAGGGCGGGACCGCAACGATCATCGGCAACTATTCGCCAAAGGGAGAGTTGCCGCTGCAGTATCTGGTGACGCGACAGATTTGTATTCAAGGCTCCAACGCATCGTCCGGTGAGTACCCGGCGTGCATCGAGATGATACAGAACGGACGGGTCGCGGTGAAGCCGCTGTTGTCAAAGGTCGCGCCGCTCTCGGAGGGCGCGCGGTGGCTGGATACGCTGTACAGAGGCGATTCCGGGCTGTTCAAAGTGATCTTGGAGCCGTAAAGAGGAGAGCGATGAGCACGAGTAACCACTTTGATCTCCATGGAAAGGTTGCCGTTGTTACCGGCGCGAGTCGCGGCTTGGGGCAATATTTCTCCCGGGCGCTGGCGGCTGCGGGCGCCGATCTGGTCGTTACGAGTCGGAACAAAACGAGTGTAACCGAGTGTACCGCGGAGATCGCGGCCATGGGACGCAACGCCTTGCCGTTGGCACTGGACGTCCGTGACCGGGAGAGCATTCGCGCGATGGCGGAGGCCGCGTTTGCGCACTACGGTCGTATCGACATCCTCGTGAATAACGCCGGTTGCAACATCCGCAAGCCCGCTCTCGAGGTGAGCTGGGACGATTGGAACACCGTCGTGGAGACCAATCTGCGCGGACCCTTTTTCGTCGCCCAAGCGATCGCGGAGAGAATGATCCCCCGCCGGTACGGGCGCATCATCAATATCGGGTCGGTGACCAGCGTGTTCGGATACGCGGGACTCGCGCCGTACTGCGCGAGCCGTGGCGGTATCAAACAAATGACGATGAGCCTGGCCGACGAATGGGGAGGCCACGGGATAACGGTCAACTGCCTCGCACCGGGCTGGTTTCGTACGGAACAAACCCAGGTGTTGTACGAAAATCGGGCGTGGCTCGACTACATTCAAGATCGCATCCCGCTCGGACGTCCGGGAAAACCGAACGATCTGGACGGCGCAGTGGTGTTTTTGGCCTCCGACGCCTCCGAGTACATCACCGGTCAGTGCCTGTTGGTAGACGGGGGGATCACAACGGGGGCCACCAAAGCGACGGTGTGATCGGCGGGGGCTACACTTTGAGCCCCACCTTCATCTTGAAGTTCTTTATACGGTCGCGGCTTACCTGCAACGAGACCCCGTGTCGCAATCGTACGGCAAACCTCCCTTGTCCCCACGGAACGATATCGTTGATCTGTTCCAAGTTGACGATCGCCGTGCGATGGATACGCATAAAACGGTGCGGATCGAGTCGTTTTTCAAACTGATTGAGCGTCGTATCGGTCTGGTACTGTTTGTCGCCAACTTGGATGTAGACGAGACCTCCCGATGTCTTGATGCACTGGATCTCTTCAACGGGAATGATCGAGTACGCGTGCTCCTTTCGTACACTTACGCGCTGCAGGTACTCTTTGTGCGAGTTGATCTCCTCCATGGCGGCGCGCGTTCGAAGCTGATAATCACGCGAGTCCAGGAGTATCGTTCGTACGAGCGCGATCGAGCGATTGAATCGTTCTTTGCTGAACGGTTTTAACAGGTAGTCGAGTGCATGCACGTTGAAGGCGTCGATCGCAAACTCATCGAAGGCGGTGGTGAAGATCACCACCGGTCGGTGTTGTACCGTATTGATGATGTCAAACCCGTTCCCCTTGGGCATCTGGATATCGAGAAACAGGAGATTCGGTTGCACCCGATCAACGGTTTTCACCGTTTCCTCGCCGTCGCTTGTCGTACCGACGATCGTCAGATCCGAGTGCTCACGCACAAACGACGAGAGGCGATCCCGAGCCGGCTTTTCGTCTTCGGCGATCACGACCCGGATCACAACGATCCTCCTTCGTTGGGTATGCGGATGCGTACTAAAAGACCGCCTCCGGAGGGTCGACAAAACTCCAATTGCGTTCGGTAGAGGGTCAGCAGACGTTGGTTCACATTATTGAGGCCGGTACGGTCGCTGCGAAGCAGGTCGTTTATTTCCACATCGTTTCCTCCTTTGTCCGTCACCTCCACGGTCAATCCGTCGTCATCGAGACGCGCACGGATCGTGATCCGGATATTTCCGTCCGCGTCGGCACCGTATTTCACACTGTTTTCGACGATCGGCTGGAGAATCATCGGCGGAACCGCAAAGTTCTTTGCCTCACCTCCGATCGAGTAATCTACCAGCAATCGAGAACCGTGGCGGATGTGCTCTATCGCGAAAAACTCCTGAATATGAAAGATCTCTTCGTGCAGGAGGACGGTGTTGCGCTTGGTGGATAGCAAGGCATAGCGGAACATACCGGCAAGCTTCTCCACAACGCCCACGGCGGTGGCGGTGTCTACCTCCACAAAGTGGGCAATCGTGTTGAGCGTGTTGAACAGGAAGTGGGGGTTGATCTGGGCGCGCAGAGCGCGTAGCTCCGCCCGCGCCGCTTGCGCCTCCAGCTTCTCCTTCTCTCGTCGCATGCGCACACGGAGCGATTCGTTGGACACCAGGATCATCACCCCGTTTTGCTCGTTTGCTTCCCGTGATAGGGGACGAACGTTGATCTTCACCGGAAGCTTCTCGCCGGTGCAGGTACGGATCTCCCCGTAGTGATCGTGTACGGGAACCCCGGCGCGCAACCGATCGTGAAGCGTCTCGTCTCCGGCTGATAGGAGCGTAGGGATATCGTGCTCTCGGAGAGACGCGATCGATTCGACGCCCAGCATCGTGAGGATGCGGTGGTTTGCCTCGAGGAGATCCCCGGCGGTATCGGTGAGGAGAATTCCTTCATCAATCGTCTCGAACATACCGGTAAGGGTCGCTATCTTCTCGGCGATGACGCCGGACATGATATTGAAACTCCGTGCAAGCACGTCGTATTCCGACTTCTCGCGGACGGTTGCTCCGTAGTGACCGTCACGGATCCACATTGCGGCTTCCGCCAACTCTTTGAGATACGCGGCAACCTCTTTGAGGGCGGTTCCCACGATTCCCTGCTTGGGGAGCGACAACAAGGATGTCTCGATATGTCCGATCGAGAGACGCCTGGCGAGCTGAGAGAGGTGTGTGTAGTGCGCAATCAACTCGTCGACCGCCGTCTCCAGCATCACCATCTCATCTTGGTGGTGAACTACCCGCGTGGTCCTCCCGATAAACTCCGTGAGCTTGCGACTGAGGCGCACGATCGGCCGAGAGAGCGAGTCGGTGAAGTGGCCGGAGACCGTGACGAAGCCGATGAAGAAGAGGAGTAGAAACACAACGCTCAGAACCGTTTGAACGGTACGGAATCGCTCGTACGTGTTCTCCATCCGACGCTGGATAAACGGGAAGAGATAGTCCACCGTTGCGCTGTAGATCCGGAAGAACTCCACTCCGTCGATGTACTCCCGCAACGCCTCGGTGGGCGGCGTTCCGTTCTCGGTCGTGTCGGCTACCGCCCGCATATACGCGTGGTACAAGCGTTGCGGACCGGGGTAGCGGACCAACCGGCGCTCAGCGGTCAAAAAACTGGGACTCTCGCGGACCGCGGCTATGTGGCGGACGTTGACGCGCGCGATCTTCCATACCGCGTACAAGTTACCGACGTAGCGGTTGATATCGCGTCGGTACCACCTGTTGTCGGAGGCGCTCCCGGCGAGCGACGCCATCTTCTCTTCAAAACGCAACGACTCGTCGATGAACTGCGAGTAGGTCTCGCCGTCATCCCAGTTGCTCACCGTCTCGTTCATCAGAACGATCATCGCCGCCCACCGCGATCGTGCCTCCAATATGGCCGTTTCGTCTCGCTCCAGGCGCGTTTGAAAGGAACGAAAGAGGAACGCAAAGGCCAGGTAGAGGATCACGAGGACGATCAGAACCATGTACGATCGAAAGATCCGTCGACGAATACTCATAGATATCTTCGCGCGCGATCGATCGCGCAGGGGTAGTATAGCCGACATCCGGACGGGCCGGCGTACGCGCCGTACCCACACTCGGCACGAACTCTTACCTCACCAAGTTGGGGATAGCCATCACAAGGTCGGGGAATACGATCAGAACAAACAGAACGATTAACAGCGTACCCAAAAACGGTAGCAGTGACCGCACCAGTTGGTCCATCTTCACATTTGCAACGCCGGAGGCGACGTAGAGCACGGTACCGACCGGCGGGGTCACCAAGCCTATCCCCAGGTTGATGCACATGATGACGCCGAAGTAGACCGGATCGATCCCGATCTGCGTCATGACCGGGGTGAGAATCGGCGCAAGGATGAGGACCGCCGGGGTCAAATCCATCACAAAACCGATAAAAAACAAAAGCACGTTACAGAGCAGCAGGATCAAGAGCTGCGAATCGGTGATACGGGTGAGCAGGTTTGCGAGCGAGAGGGGGACACGGGCACGCGTCAGTAGCCACGCGGAGACCATCGCCATCCCGCACAAAAAGAGAACGATCGCGGTTGTCTTTACCGTCGCGAGTAGAATACGGGGGAGATCTCGCAGGGTGATCTCGCGGTAGTAAAACAACCCCAGCGCCAACGCAACGACCGCCGCAACCGCACCCGCCTCGGTGGCGGTAAATATCCCCCCGAGGATACCGCCGACAATAATAAGCGGAAGCGTGAGGGCGGGCCATACTTCGACGAAAGCCACGCCGACCGCTTTGAGAGAGAACCGTTGATTTGCGTCCACCTTTCCGTAGCCGTGTCTACGGCTGGTGACGTAGGTGGTCGCCATGAGCGCAAGCCCGACGATGACACCGGGAATGATCCCGCCCAAGAAGAGGCGTGCAATCGATGTGCCGGTGACGATTCCGAACAGGATGAACGGAATGCTGGGAGGTATGATGATCCCGATCACCGCCGAACTCGCCGTCACGGCGGCGGAGTACGACGGAGTGTAGCGTTGCTGAACCATGGGAGGGACCATAAGGCCGCCGATCGCCGCGGTGTCCGCGATAGCGGAACCGCTGATCCCGCCGAAAAACATGCTTGCCAGGATGTTGACGTGACCGAGACCGCCGGTGATGTGTCCCACAAACGCGTCGGCCAGCTTCACCAGGCGGCGTGCGATCCCGCCGTGATTCATCACCTCACCGACAAACATGAAGAACGGGATCGCGAGCAGAGGGAAGCTGTTCATTCCCGAGATCATACGGCTGGGAAGAATCGTGTACGGTAGATCCATGAGGGTAAGCAGCACGATGTTTGCCAGTCCCAAGGCAAACACCACCGGAATACCGATGAGGACGGCGCCGAACAGTACGAAAAGAAAGACCCACAACATGACCGATCACTCCACCGAGGTACGCGTTGTTCCGCCGGGTGTCGCCGCTCCGAATAGCGCCGCAATGAGCTTGCCGAACCCGAGAAGGCACATCAACAGACCGCAGAAGGGGACGATCAAGTACACGATGTTCATGGGAATCGACAACGCCGGCGACACGTTCATAACCGTCGTCGACGCCCGGTACCCAAACCACGTCAGAAAGAGCAGAACCGTTAGAACGAGGGTGTGCTGTACCACCGCGATCACCCGCCGGATTTTGGGCGATCGTACCTTCTCGACCAGAACATCCAGGCCTACGTGCTCGTCGTTGCGAAAGGCGAGAACGGCGCCGAGAAACGAAATCCACACGAAGATGAAGCGGGACAGTTCGTCCGCCCACCCGACCGATCGGTTGACGACAAATCGCATAAACACGTTGTAGGCGACGGTAGCGAACATGGTAACGGTTAACACGATCAGGACGTTGTTGTAGATGCGCTCCAGCAGTGCAGAAAAACCGCGCTTGGTCATACCTCTCGAAACTCCTTCCCTTCGGATACGGTGAGACCGGCCGACGCCGAGGTGCAGTATACACCCGGACATCGACCGGTACCCATCAGTGTTGTGAGGTTTCGGCGATAGGTCAGTTTGTGCTCTGAAACGCCTCGATTTTTTCCATGACCGCCTCAATCAGATCTTGACCGATCGCGTCGGCGTAGTCTGCATACACGGAACGTACCGCGCCTTGGAACTGTGCGCGCTCGTCCGGTGTAAGCTCAACCACGGTCATGATCTCTTTGAGCTGCTCCATGTACTCGCGGTTGTAGCGACGGTTCAATTCACGGTTCGTGTCTCGGGCCTGAATCGCGGCGTCCATCACGACCTCCTGCAGGTCTTGCGGCAGATTGTCCCAAAAACCCTGGCCGATCATCAACACGAACGGGGAGTAGACGTGGCCGGTGTCGGTGGCAAACCCCTGAACTTCGGGGAAGTTCTGGAGATAGATCGTTCCCCACGGGTTCTCTTGCCCGTCCACAACACCTTGCTGCATGGCGGAGAAGAGCTCTCCGAAGGCCATCGGGGTCGGGTTGGCGCCCATCGCGCGCCACGCGTCCAGGTGCATCGGATTCTCCATCGTTCGGACCTTCATACCGCTTACGTCGGCGGGCGTACGCACCGCGCGAACGCTATTGGTAAGGTGGCGATACCCGTTCTCCCAATACACCAAGCCTTTGATACCCACATCGGAGAGCCTGTCCAACAGTTGTTGGCCCACTTCACCGTCGAGGACGTAGTCGGCCGCCTCATTTGAGGGAAAGAGAAAGGGGAGGTCGAATACGCCGAATTCCGGCACAAATGGAACGATCGGAGCGGTCGACGGACAGGTCATCTCCTGCTCGCCGCGTTGCAACGCTTCCATCATCTCGCGATCGTCACCCAATTGACTGGAGTGGTACAACTCGACGGAGATCCGGCCGTTACTCTCGCGTTCTACGATCTCCTTGAAGGACTCAAGCGATTCGTACTGTGCGGAGCGATCGTTCAGCCCTATCCCGGCGGTGATCGTGTAGGTCTGTTCGGACGATTCCTCCTGCCCCCCGGCAAAGAGAGCGGCGATCACCAACACCGACAGGACCAGAAAAGCGACAACTCGTTTCATACATTCCTCCTTATTGATTTTCCGTAAGCACAATACGCTTTCGGAGAACTCGCAAGAAAAATCGTATGAACGGTGGTATCTGCCGGTGAAGCGTCGCATGGGAGGGTAAACCGCAGAGGTTCCCGACCGATCGATCCGGTGCACCCGGTTGCAGCCTTACGTATCTTCCAGTGTTCTGAACAGATCGCCGTGTATGATATTGTCTCGGCTTCGCTCCAGATGCTCCTCCATCGTGGTGACTATCGACGGAGAGTTGTGCTCCAGTTGCTCCAGCATCTTCTCGTGGTCGTGAAACGTCTTTTTTAGGGAGTGCCGGCGTCCAACCGCGTGACGAAACCGCATACTGAGATGCAGGCTTGTCTCTCGGTAGAACTTGGCGACATACGCGTTGTGCATCAATCCGCAGAGAGTTCTGTGGAACTCCGTGTCCCGAGCGATGTAGCTCTCCCGAGCATTGTCGTGGTTCTCGTTCCGATCGGCAATATCGCGTATATCGCTACGCATCTCCTCGACGATACGCCGGATCGGTTCCAGCTCCTCCCGCGTTACGGTACGGTAGATTGAGGAGACCACGTAAAGTTCGATCATCCTTCTTGCATCTACCGCCTGCAATACGTCCTTTTTTGTGGGAGTGCGGACGTGGCAGGACAATCGCGGCTTTACAACCGCGATTCCTTCCAATTCCAGCTTCTTTATCGCGTCCCGGATCGGCATGGGACTCACGTGTAACTCCGCCGCAAGATCCTTGATGTTCAGGGAATCGCCGTAGTTGATCGTGCCGTTTACGATCCTGTCTACCAGGTAGATGTACACCTGATCGCTCAAACTGAGGTCGCTATTGCCGATGCCGGGGATCGGTGTTATCGCATTGTTCATATTCATCCGGCGCATCTTCCGATTTCTTTTCTTGACACTCCGTATAACCGATGGTAGCCTGATATATCAGGCCTGTAAAGCTCGTAAAAAACAAAGACTACTAATTGTCAAGGAGGAGTATGATGAAATTTCGTTTGGGAATCAAAGCAATAGGTCTCGTTGCGTTGATCACCGTCCTCGTGCCGGTAACCGTGTTTTCCACCGGACAAACGGAGACCGAGCCGGTCACGACGTTGAAAGTCGCCCACTATTTTGGGGCCGATCATCCGTTGAACATCAATCTGGAAGAGGTGTTTAAAAGCACCGTCGAGAGCGAGACCGATCTGACCGTTGAGATCTATCCCGCAAACCAGCTCGGTGCGGAGTCCGAGTTCACCGAGGGGGTCATGATCGGGAATGTCGAGATGGCCGTCACCGGTAACATGTGGGAGATGTACGATGAGAGGATATCGTTCGTTCAACTTCCCTACATCTTCGTCAATATGGACCATGCCTACGACGTCATGAACGGTCCTGTGGGTCGGAAGGTGTATGACGAGTTGTTCAAGCCTATCGGTATCGACGTGCTGGGGTACTTCTCCCAGGGCGGGCGGGCGCTTTCAAACAACGTGCGACCGATCAATTCCCCTGAAGACACCACCGGCATCACGATGCGGACGTGGCAGGGAACCACGATCATCGAGATCATGGAGCGTTTCGGTTTTGACGTAACGGTCATGTCGATGAATGAGTTGTTCACCGCCCTGCAGATGGGTGTAGTGGACGCCCAGGACAACCCCGTATCAGCGACGTACCACCAAGGATGGTTTGAGGTGCTCGATTACGTATCGATGACGAACCATATCATCGCACCGAACTACTTCGTCGCCAACAGCGAGATAATGGGTCGGCTCTCCGATGAAGAGCGAGAGGTTGTCCAACGAGCGGTGACGCGCACGATGGAAAAGACGTTCAACGATGTACGTGAGGCGGAACAGGAGATCGTCGATCTCATCCAGTCCGAGATGGGTGTTGAGGTATCGTACCCCGATATCGTGCCGTTCATGGAGCTGGTTCTCCCGATGATAGACGCGTTCAAGGAAGAGTTTCCCGATGTGCGCGAGCTGATCGATGAGATTCAGCAAGTTGGAGAGGGGTACTTGTAAAGTCTTCTCGCATGAGGAGAGTTTTCATGGATAGGGGGAACACAGGAGGTGATAGGGCCGCCTGTGTTCCTTCATTTTTGTCGTGTGAGGAAAACGATTTGTGAGAAGGTATTACACGATCGTCGATGCGATCGCCCGGGGCGTCTCCAGACTCCTGGTTGTATTGTTGGTGGCCCTGGTATCCGTCGTCTTTGGAAACATCGTTCTGCGCTATCTCGGCCGGTCGATCCGGTGGTCGGACGAAGTGGCGCGCCTGCTGTTTGTCTGGGTCTCTTTCATGGGCATGTTCGTCGGTTACAACGAGGGCGCCCATCCCTCATTCAACCAGATCGTTACGATGGTGAGCAACAAAAGTGCCGGAGGAGGACGAAGCATGCTGCTTCTCATTCATGTCTTGGTGATCGTTTTTCTGGTTATCGTTCTCTACGGCGGCACGATCTACATCGGTCACGCCAGAATTCAGACCACGGCGGTGCTGCGGATGTCCGTAGGTTGGATGTATGCGGCGGCTCCGGTAAGTGTTGCGCTTATGCTTATGGAGGCGATCAAAAAAATACTGCTGCTGTTCGATACCAAACAGGCGAAGGCCATCGACGGCGGTGAAGATACGGAAGTGCGGGAATAGAGATGGAAACGATAGTCTTCTTTCTCGTGGTCCTCTTTACCACGATCCTGATCGGTCTGCCTATCGGTTTTGGTGTCGGGTTGACCGCTGTGGCGGTGATGTACTTCCTCGATATGAGCAATATGATGATGATTGCTCGACGTCTGGTCACCGGCGTAGACATATACACGCTGCTGGCGATCCCGTTCTTTATGCTCGCCGGGGAAATCATGAACCGGTCGGGAATCGTGAAGGATCTGCTACGCTTTTCCGGCGCGCTGGTCGGTCGTTTTGTGGGCGGTCTGGCTCACGTCAACGTCCTGATGAGCATGTTGTTTGCCGGTCTCAGCGGATCCTCCGTTGCGGATACGTCCGCGATCGGCTCAATCATGATCCCCATGATGAAAGAGGAGGGGTATGACAAAAGGTTCTCGGTGGCGATTACCTGCGCCTCTTCCTTGATCGGAGTGATCATCCCCCCGAGTATCCCCATGATCATAATCGGGGCTATCGCCCAGATATCGATCGTACGTCTCTTTCTCGGCGGAGCGATCCCCGGCATCATCGTCGGTCTCGTTCTGATGGGGCTCTCCTACGTCTATGCAAAGAAACGAAACTATCCGGTAGGAAAAGGTGTAAGCTTCCGCGACTTCCTTTCGGTGAGTCGCAAGACGATCTGGGCTCTCGTATTGCCGTTGATCATACTCGGCGGCATATTGAGCGGTCTGTTTACCGCTACCGAGGCCAGTGCGTTCGCCGCGGTGTACGCTTTGATCATCGCCCGGTTGATTTACAAACTGGATTGGAAGCTGTACCCGGATATCCTCCGTAGAACGGCGATAAACACGGGAATCGTGATGCTCGTCTGTGGAGCGGCAATGGCCCTTACCTGGTACCTCGCAACGGCTCAGGTTCCGCAACAGATGACGCGTTTTATGATGGACTTCACGGAGAACAGGTACGTGTTTCTTCTGATCCTGAACATCGTGTTGTTCATGGTAGGGGCCGTGATCGATCTGACGCCCGCCCTTTTTCTTCTGGTGCCGATTCTCCTACCGGTGAGCACGCACTTCGGTGTGGACCCGGTGCACTTCGGCGTGATCATGGTTGCGAATCTCTCCGTAGGTCTCATCACGCCGCCGGTGGGTACCGTTTTGTACGTGGGTACGTCGATCGGGAAGATCGAGTTGCATGAGCTGGTTCGAGAACTGCTGCCGATCTATCTCATCCTGTTTCTCGTCGTACTCATGATCACCTACGTTACACCGGTCGTCCTCTGGCTCCCGTCCCTTTTCTGAACGAGCGCGTAGATGGAGCGACGGGACGGGGATGGCAATGCGTGACTACCCCTGGGATCGATACCGACGGATCGAAGAGACGCTCGCCGATATAACTCCGCCGCGCATGGTACAGGTCCGGCAGCGCCAGGCGATGAACGCCGTCGAGGACGTGACCGCTCGGATCGGAGCGGTGCTGGCGGAGCCGGAGATTGTCGCGGCGATTTCTCCTGGCATGCGCATAGCGGTTGCCGTGGGCAGTCGCGGTATCGCGGATATCGATCTGGTGACGCGGGAGACGCTCCGGTTTCTATCGGCTCGGGGAGCAGAGCCGTTTATCGTCCCGTCCATGGGCAGCCACGGCGGAGCCACCGCTCCGGGGCAACTCCAGATCCTGGCCGAACTGGGTATTACCGAAGAGCGCATGGGGTTCGAAATAAAAGCCGAGATGGATGTGGTCCCGATCGCGACGCTGGACGACGGCAGGCGGGTCTTCATCGCCGCCCGTGCGGCCGAGGCGGACGGCATCGTTGTGATCAACAGGGTAAAGCCGCATACGGCGTATCGGGGAACGTACGAGAGCGGGCTCATGAAGATGCTCGCCATAGGGTTGGGCAAACAGAGCGGTGCCGCGGCGTGCCACGCTCAGGGATTTCGCAACATGGCGGAGAATGTACCGCTGTTTGGAAGCGCGGTTCTTGCGAACGCGCCGGTGTTGTTCGGCGTGGCCCTGGTGGAAAACGCCCGGCACAAACTGTGCAAGGTCGTTACGGTACCGGCGGAACGGATCGAAGAGACGGAACCACACTTGCTGGAGGAAGCGCGCAGAGAGATGGCGAGGATTCGCATCGATCCGATCGATGTACTCGTCGTCGACGAGATCGGAAAAAACCATAGCGGCGACGGTATGGATCCCAACGTTACCGGCAGTTACAGCACTCCCTATGCGTACGGTGGGCCGAAGGTCGGGATGTACGTAGTTCTCGATGTCAGTAGGGAGGCGCACGGGAACGCCCTCGGCGTGGGGCGTGCCGATTTTACCACCCGCAGGTTGATGGAAAAGGCCGATTTCGACGCGATGTATATGAACTCGCTGACGTCGAAGGTTCCGGGGGTGGTCAAGATGCCCATGATTCTCAACAGCGATCGATTGGCGGTGTGCGCGGCGATACGATGTTGTGAGACCGACCGCTATGAGGATGTGCGCGTGGTACGGATCTCCAACTCCTCCGATGTCGAGCATATCTCCGTCTCGGAGAACATACTCGATGAGGTCCGCGCCGACCCGGAGTTGGAGATAATCGGAGAGCCCGCACCCATGGTTTTTGATGCATCGGGCAGGTTGCGGCCCCGCTAGGCCGGGCGCGTTTCCCGCACACCCGTGGAGGCTCGTCCGGACCGGCGGCGGAACAATCCGCTTAGGTCGTACTTGATGCGGATGAGTACCGGTACGATGAACAGGGTGATCGGTGTGGCCACAAGCTCGCCGAAGGCGAGGCTGATCGCCGCCGGTACGAGATACTGCGCCTGCTCAGAGGTCTCGGTCAGGAGCGGAAGGAGGCCCAGTACGGTGGTCATGGTGGTGAGGAGGATCGCTCGGAAGCGTGTCCCTCCGGCGCCCACGAGCGCCTCCGATACCGAGACGCCCTCCTCCCGCATCTCGTTGTAGCGGGTGAGCATCACCAGACTGTCGTTGACTACGATCCCCATGACGGCGAGCATCCCAAAGAACGAGAGTACGCTCAGCGGAGCGCCCATGAGGAGGTGTCCGACCACCGCGCCGACGAAGCCGAAGGGCACCACCGACATGATGACCAGGGGCTGGGTGTAGGACTTCAAGGGGATCGCGAGGAACGCGTAGATCAGGATCACAATCATGATGAGCGCACGGCGCAATCCGTCCTGCATGTCGCCCATCTCTTCGAGTTCGCCCGCGCCGGTGATCGTGACGCTCGGGTACCGTGTGGCGATCTCCGGAGTGATATCGCGTTGGATCTGCGCGAAGAGTTCCGGCCCGCTTACCTTTGCGGAGTCGAGCGCGGCCGTCACCTGGACGACGCGTCGCCCGTTTCGACGATACACCGTCGTCGGTGAAAATCCGCCTTCCACGCGGGCCACGTGGGCGAGGCGCACCGACCGGCCACTCGGGAGCGCGATGCGGGTGTCGAGGAGGTCCGAGACGTAGCGCCGCCGATCCGCCGCATACGTTACCTTCACCTTCACTTCGTCGGAACCGCGGCGTACTCGTTCCACCTCCAGCCCTCCGAACGCATTGCCCACCGCCTCGGCGAGATCCTGGTTGGTCAGTCCGAGGTGATGACCCTCCCGGGTGAGACGAAGGCGAATCTCCGGTCGACCGTCGGCGGCGTTGGACCGCACGTCGCTCACGCCCTCATAGGTGGCGAGGGCCGCCACGAACTCATCGACCGCGGCGTGGAGAATCTCGTCCGTTCGGTCGGCGATCTCCACCACGAATCCGCCGCCCGTTTCAAAGGTTCCCGAAAAGCTCAAGTGTTCCACGCCCTCCATGGTGCCTACCAAGTCGCGCCAGCGATCGATCGTCTCGGTGGTTGAGATCGTCCGGTGTTCCTCCGGGAGCAACTCGGCGTAAACGGTGGCTGAGTACGGATCCTCCATCGCCGACATAACCCGTGCGATCGGCGCTTTGGTAGTCTCGCCCGAGGCGACTGCCTCGGTGTTTATTCGTTCGGCGGCGCGCTCAATGGCAAACACGTTCTGTTCGGTGAGGGTTTCCGGCCCTCCGGAACGCATGCGCACGTCGACCGTGATGATCTGCCCCGGTACCTCCGGGAAAAACACCGTTCGGACCCAACCGTTCGCCACCAGGAGCCCCGCAACCGTCGCGACGGTCACGAAGGCAACGACAACGGCGTAGCGATGTTCCAAGGCGTTCCTCAGCGCCGGCCGGTAGAGGGTGCTGTTGATCCAATCCAGCGCGCCCTGCGCGGCGCCGCGTACCCGTCGGTACGTACGGGCGAGGGGACCGCTCCCCCGGTCATCGACGGGTACCGCTGCGAGGTGCGCCGGAAGGATCAGCTTGCTTTCCGCCAGGGACATGAGGAGCGCGACGATCACGACCACCGCGAACCCCGCAAAGACCTTGCCGATATCGCTCTCGATGAGGAGGAGAGGAAAGAACGCCGAGATTGTCGTGAAGGCGCCGAAGACTGTTGCAGTGGACACGCGATGGACACCGGCGATCGTTCCCTCGATTCGATCGCGGATCGTTCGCCGCGTCTCAAACACGCTCTCTCCGACCACGATCGCGTCGTCGACGAGGATTCCCAGGACGACGATCATGCCGAAGGTGGTGATGTCGTTGAGGGAATGCCCCAGAAAACGGTCACCTATGATCACGATCGTTCCCGCCAGGGAGATGGGGATGCCCGCAGCGATCCAGATCGCCAGTCTGAAGTTGAGAAACAGCGCGAGAATCGTGAACACGATAAGCAGACCCTGCCAGGCGTTGCTCGCCAAGAGCTGGAGCCGGGCGACCATGTATGGACTCGACTCTGCCCAGACGTCGATCTCGATCCCCGCGGGCAGGGTCGGTCGCAGTCGGTGAACCACCCCGTGCGCCGCTTCTGAAACCTCAAGGAGGTGACCGGTGGCACTGGAGAACACTTGAAACCCGACCGCCGGGGTCCCCTGGTAACGGGCAAACCCCGAACCGTCTTCGACAAAGCCGTCGACAACGGTGGCGACATCCGCCAGTACAACCCGCGCGCCCCCGGCTCCCGCGACGACCGGAATCTCGGCGAGATCGGTGTACGAGCCCACCGTTTCGTCCGCACGGACACGCACGGTGCCGCCGTCGCTGACGATCGACCCACTCTGGTACTCCACGGAGGCACGATCGAGGGCTACCGCCACGTCGGCAAGCGTCAAGCCGAAGGCGTTGAGGCGATCTTGGTTGATCTCGATACGCATCTCGTAGGGCAGGAAGCCGAACGGCGTGATGCGTTTGATCTCTGGGTGGACGAGAAGCTCGGACCGTACCGTTCGCGCCACCTGCTGGAGTGACTCGGTATCCGTTTCGCCGTAGACCTGGACGATCAGCGCCTCGATGGAGAACTCGTCCCGCTCAACCACCGGCCGCTCCACAGACCCCGGCAACGTCGTAATCCCATCGACCCGCGCTTGCACGGCGTTTTGAAAACGATCGATGGCAAACGCGGGGGTTTTTTGAACCCACACGGTGGACAGCCCCTCGTCGGAGAACGAGGAGATCGATTTGATCCCCGGCATACCTTCCAGGACGCGCTCGATCCTCTGGGACACCCCCGAACTCACCTGCTCCGGCGTCGCCCCAGGATAGAGCGTGGTGATCGTCACACTATTGGGTGGAATCTTCGGAAAGCTCTCGATGCGCATCGATCGGAGGGAGAAAAACCCCGCGATCAGCACGACTACCATGAGGATGTTTGCCGCCACGGAATTACGCGTAAACCACGCGGAGAGACGATCGATCATTGTAGGCCCCCCGCACCGGTCGTAATCGGCGATACCGACATGCCGTTGACGAACGAGTTGTTGGGGGCCACCGCTACGGCAAAATTTCCTTCGTTCCCGCCGTTCTCCGGCAGGTCCTGCGGTGGGGGCACGACGGCAAAGCCGCCTGTGTAGAACAAGGCGGTCGTACGAACCGAATAGAGCCGCTGGTCGGCGGTGACAAACCACACGAGCCCGGCGTTGGTGAGAGCCGACTCCGGGATGCGCAGGGTGTTCGCGAGGTCCCGTCCGGGGACTTCAACGGAGACGAACTTTCCGGGGAGCAGGGGTGGATCGAGGCTCAGGGGGCGGTCAACCTGTACCCACACCACTCGCTGTCTCGACTGTTCGTCCATGTGGCGGGCCACGCGGACAACGGTTCCCGCCCACGAGACGGCCGCGGGATCGGTCGCGTCGACGATGCGCACCGTCCGGCCGTCGATATCGGCCGGAAGGAGTTGCCACTGCGCATCGTCCAGGGTGATCGCGATCTCCGCCGCCTCTACGGACGCCACTTGGGTGATCGGCGTTCCCGCGACGAGAGTCGTCTGGGGGGCCGGCCCCGCGGTGAGTACGACCCCGTCAAAGGGCATCGTAACGACAGTGTCGGAGAGCATCCGTTCCGCCAACGCCACTTGAGCAACCGCGGCAGCGCGCTCAGCCTCGGCGACGCGAAGCTGAGGCTGACGTAGGACAAACTCGCTTGCGTTTTCCAGCGCGCGTCCCGACCGTTCCCAGCCCCGCGCGGCGTCCTCAGCCTCCCGTTGTGCCGTAAGGAGGGCAAGTTCGGCCTGGGCGAGGAGACTGCGCGCCGTCGCCAGTTCGGCAACATAGCGGCTCTGTTCGATCCGGACGAGGACCTCGCCTGCTGGGACGATCGCGCCGTTCCGGAGTGCGGGGTTCACGTACTCGATACGACCGTCGACCATGGCGGTGAGGTTGAGCCGGTGGAGTGATCGTACCTCCCCCAGAGCGGTGATCACGGCGGTGTGGGCCGCGGGACGGACCGCGTGTACAGAAACGGGCTGTCCGCTGTCGGGATCGGTGGACTGCGTCACCGTGCGCTCCGGTTGCATCCCTGCAACGATAGCGACGATACCCACCGACGCGGCGACGACGGCGATCAACAGGATGATTCGATTTCTATATTTCATGATTCGTTCTCCATGAGGGTAGGAGTTGATACGGGAAGTCCGCATGCGAGTGCGAGGGCGACGCGGTTTACGTTCTGCGCCGCCTCGAGGGCCACGACTTGGGCACGTAGGGTAGAGGCGTGCTCTTGTGCCGTGAGAAGCGCCTCAACATCGATCGTTCCGTCCTGATACCGGCGGCGAAACGCCTCGACGGTGGCATCGGCTTCTGCCTGAGCCTGTACGAGACGGTCCCGTTGTGCGCGAAAGCCGCGATCCTGGGTGATCAAGCGCGTGCGCTCCACCGAGGCGGCGTGGTAGGCGGCGTCACGTTCCCGTTCTCGCGCCTGGGCGGTGGAAAACGCGGCCAGCGCCTGGGCACTCCGATTGCCGCCTTCGAAGAGGGGGACCGTCACCGTCCCGGTGATCCCCCAGTTGGTTCTGGCGTCCCACACCTTGTCCACATCGGTGTCGTTCCGAAAGACGTCGGCTTCGAGGCGGAGGGACGGGAGGAGATCGCTCATCGTGGCGTACGCGGTGTACCGAGCGGCGCGGGCGCGGAGGTCTGCAGCCATGAGGTCGGCGCGGTGAGGCGAGGCCGGTGCGGTATCGAGGGAACGGGGGAGCGCCACCATCGGGATAGCGTCCCGTTCCGTGATCGCCTCCCGTAGCTCCTCAATGGATGACCCAACGAGCGCTTCGAGATCGAACCAGAGGAGGTCTACCTCAGTCGCCGACGCGACCGCATCGGCCTGTGCGGCGTAGAGAGTGCTGCGTGCGTTGGAAAGGTCATCGACGCCGGCGGTGCCGCGGACGAGCCGCTCGTCGACGAGCGCTTCGATCACGGCGAGTATCCGTACCCGTTCGTCGTGAATCGCGCGGGTCTGGATCGCCGCGCTCAGTTGAATGTACGCCGTGAGCGCCTGGGCGACGGCGCGTTCGGTGGAGCGTAGCGTCGCGAGAGCTGCGGCATCCGCCTCGGCGCGCGTAGCGCGGATGGTGTTGGTCGCGGCGCCCCAAATATCCGGGGTGATTCCCGCCGTGAGGCCCACGGTGTAACGCGTTTCGGTACGTTGCGTGCCGCGGGTAGCATCGAGTGCCTGGTTGTTGCGGTCCGCACCGAGGTTGGTCGATGCGTCGGGAAGGAGCCGTGCCCAGGCGCTCCCGGCGGCGGCGCGGCGCTCAGCCAAGGCGGCCACCCGCGCCGCGGTGAGCTGCGGCGTCGCATGGACCAGCGACGCGATTATCTCGGCAGCCGGATCACCTACGAGAGAGACAAGGGATTCCGGCGTCGCGCTCGTGTGTTTTTCGTCGGCACCAATGACCGTGGTCCGCCCGGTCGTTGATGAGGCGCTGCGCCGGACCGCTGCGTCAATCGTGGCGCAGGCGCCGAGGAGCGTGACGGCGACCGCCACAACGGTAACGCGGACTATGGTTCCCGTACTCGCACCCAACGTCATTCCGCACTCTCTCCCAGCCACAGGTATTCCGTAGGCTGGACCACTACCTCGGCGCGTCCGCGGAAGGTGAAGAAGGGGAAAATCCGTGACTCGAGATCCATCGTGTAGGCGATGTCGGTGGGATACCATGCGGCGGCATCGGGGTTATAGCGGATCGTTGCCTCAAGGTTCCAGATGCGGCCGTCGGATTCGTGGTAGCCCTCGAGGTTGCGGAGGTGGATTTCGATGGGAACACCCGAGGCACGCTCGATCATCGCGTCACCGTGCCACACTCCTTCGTCGGTGGTGAGGTGGAACGCAAAAGTCTCGCAGCGCCGTCGCGAAATCACCCGGAGGCCCCGCTCTTCGATGTTCGAGATCGACCCTTGGAGCGCAGGGTCAAATACTCGTTCTTGGGGAGCATCGTCGGAGCCGGTGAAGAGTCCCACCTGCTTACCGTTTTGCGCCGCCCGGGTGCGATCCGCTCCGTTGACGATCGCCGAAACGAGTTCCCACCTGAGGTCCCGAGCGGCCTCATCGATCGAGAGGATGAGGTCGGTGGTTTCCACGACTTCGTTACGCTCGTCGCGTACGCGTTCGGTGACCTCCACGAGGGCGGGAACCCACATCTGGTTGGCCCGGGCGATCTGTACCGCCTGAGACCACAGTACCGGAACCACCGTCTGGGCAACGATGCTCGGTGGCACCGACAACGCGGTGATGACCAGGGCGGCCGTCAGGGTCCGGGAACAGAGCCGGCGATACACGGGCTTTGTGAGCGTTGTGTGAATACTCATGGATCCTCCTTGGGTTCCTGCGAACGCGCATGGACGCGAATTCTGCCCGGGAGTATGCCGCGATAGCGGAGGAGGGTCGTCCGAGCGTGCAGGGATGTACGAGGAAGGTGTCCGGCCCTACACGGTCGGACCGTTTCTCTGGAATTCCGAGGGGGTGAGCCCGGTGTGTTCCTTGAATACCTTGTTGAACGTCGATTTTGAATTGAACCCCGCGGATAGGGCGATCGCGAGGAGCTTTATGTGTTGCTGCGACGGATCGGTGAGTTGGCGTTGTGCCTCGGCTATCCGGTAGCTGTTCACAAAATCGTAGAAGTTTTTGCCAAACTTCGCGTTGATCACCTGCGATACGTGGTTGGTTGAAAGGCCGGTGGTCTCGGCGAGGTCGGCAATGCGGAGGTCGTTTTGCAGGTAGAGGCGGTGGGTCTCCATCGCCTCCTCGATGGTTTGCCCGAGGGCGTCGAGGTCTGAGGTACCGAGGGAGGATTTCTCGTACTTCCGGCGATGTTCCGCCGGCACCACAAAGCGTTCCGGGTGGAACACCTCCGGCTGGGCGAGCGCCCAGTAGCCAAGAAGGTAGAAACACACCCCCATGAGGAGGTAGAGGGCCACGAAGGTCGCGGTGACCGATGCGGTTCCGAAAAATACCATCACCGCAGCGACGATCTGGGCTGCAAGAAAGACAATCGACGCCACGAGGACCGCGCGGAGGAGTGGGAGCGTTAGATGATCGATATCCGACGCGGCGGTCTTTATGCGAGCGGTGTAACGCCGCACCACACCCACCGCGATAATTGCCATTGCCAGGTTAAACGCGAGTTCCGCCACCCACACGAGGTAGTACAGCTCGCCGAGGGCGCCGCCGCCGGCGATCTCCAGGGCGTATCGCAGACGCTCGTCGCGGTCCACGAGCAGCGTCGGAACCAGGAGTGCAAGTTCGGCAAGAGCGGGCAAAGAGAGAAACCACATCCGGCGTCGCGGGCGGTATCCCTCTTCCGTGAGGTAAAGGACAAAGAGCAAGAGAAGCGGACCGAACAACGGGTACAGCGGGTCGGTAATGAATAGAAACAGGCCCGTCCGCGCGGCAACACCCGAGAGGTTGAGGTATACAAAGACCATATCAAGGGCGACCGTGGTGACGAGCAGACCCAGGACCCGGTTTGCCCGCCGGTTGGCGCCGCCGCGGGCCACGAGAAAAACCCCCAGGACGAGCCCCTGGACCCCACCGATCGCCACGGCGATATGAAATGGGTTGGTCCCCATGGCTCTATTCTATCGCCTCACACTGCGGCGTGGGAGGGGGCCGCGTCACCGTGCTCCCGGCTGATCCACCGTGAGACGGTAAAAAACGCGAGCGAGGCGATCGCACACAGCACGGAGGTGACCATCCACACCGCACTCACAGAGTGCGCCTCGACGATCAACCCGCCGATCGCGGGTGCGAGGATCATCCCCAGGGCGAATATGGTGCGTAGTCCACTGAGGTAGCGACCGCGGAGGTGACGCGGTGCCCGGCGGGTGACAAACACGTTGATGTGAATCGCTCCGAGAACTTCGCCGGTGGTCCAGATGAACGCCGAGACCATCATGAGCGGGATCGATCTGATCATCGTCAACATCCCGAATCCCAGGAGGTACAGAAGCGCAGAGAGGTTGATCGCCTTCACCGGCTGCCAATCCCGGGTGAGGGCGGTAAGGGGCGGGGCGATGACGATAACGATCGCCGCGTTCACCGCCATGATCCACCCGTAGACCGCGGTACCCGCCGCACCGAGGCGATCAATCGCCGTCAGAGGGAGTGCAAAGGAGACCTGCGAGTAGGTGAACTGCGTGAGTACGAAGGCAAGGCTAAAAACTATTAGCGGGCGACCGCCCTCCGCGATCGCCCGCTATCCGCGGAACGCCTCGGCGAGCTGCCGCGCGGTGATCATGAGATGGAAGCACTCCGCGATCGTCGCGGCGGCGATCACGATCTTCGGCGAGTCGCCGGGCGAGC
Organism: Spirochaetales bacterium; assembly: GCA_028282545.1. Taxonomy (GTDB): domain Bacteria; phylum Spirochaetota; class Spirochaetia; order DSM-27196; family Alkalispirochaetaceae; genus JANQHT01. The sequence continues at coordinate 33 of JANQHT010000011.1, read as the reverse complement.
CGAAGATGGAGGCGAGCAGGTCCCCCTGCTCGA
>JANQHT010000163.1 GCA_028282545.1 Spirochaetales bacterium | reverse complement strand
CACGGGTGAGCGACCACTGCTATCGCAGGCAGGATCCGGCCGATGCCCTGCGGACGCTCCACGCCCACGCGTCTCGCTCGGGGAAAGCTGCGATCCGGGCCGGCGTCGGCAAACGGCGCCTGCAACGCTTCCTGGTTCCCTTTGCGCCGTTTGCCCTTCGGGGAACGCCGTCCCTGGGCGATCGTGTCGCCGACGCGGCGTTTCTCCTGGCCGGCACCCTCGGCGACCGCGCCCGCCGCCCCGGAGACGCGCTGCCCGGGGAAGTGGATCGCGTCGTGCGGGGCGAGTTCATCGAACCGCGTGCACTGGCGTCGTTTGCCGCCTTCAAAAAGGACATCGCCGGCGGGTCGCTTTCATCCGCTCTCGAAGCGGCGAGCCTTTCGCGGCTTCGACGCCATTTGCGCGCGTTTCCGCGGCAGGTGCTGGTGGATGCGGCCGCCGGCGACTCACCGGCCGTGCGGAAGCGGATCTCCGCGATCTACTCCCGACGTGGCAGGCGCCTGTTCTACGAGGATTTGGAAGTCCGGGAAGCGGAGATACGCCGGGACAACGCGTTTGACTACGGTGATATCCTTGATGCCCGCGGACGGGTTCGCGCTTTAGCGCGGCGGCTCGCGTTGTAACGGCGGCTACCACTAGATGGCGCGGCAGTTCGCGTTGTAACGACAACCGCCGCTATGTGGCGCAGCGGCTCGCCCTGTAGCAAAAGCCGCCGCTATGTGGCGCGCCGCCGCTACACCTCGATGCCGGCCCGCCTGAGGTGCTCGTCGGCCTCCCTGACGCTGCCCCGCAGCCAACGGAAGAGGATCTCCGCAGACTCGTCCGCGCTTAGCTGCCAGGGTACGTCTGCGCGGCGGAGCCTCGTGGTGAGATCGTTCACGATGATTGCCGCCGATACGGAGATGTTGAGGCTCTCTACGAACCCCACCATCGGGATCGCCAGGCGCTCGTCGGCCAGGGCAACCGCTTCCGCCGTGAGCCCCGTCAATTCGGTACCGAAGAGCAGCGCCGTTGGACTCCGCTCGATAGCAAAATCACAAAGCTGCGTGGTAACGCCGTGGGGCGTGGTTGCCACGATTCGGTAGCCCCGCGAGCGGAGCGCCCCAACGCACCGATCTACCGAATCGTACCGCTCGATATCGAGCCACTGGGACGTTCCCAGTTCGATACTCGGGTTGACCGTGTACCGGTTTTGTTTTTCCACGACGTGCACATCCTGGACGCCGAAGCTGTCACAGGAGCGCAGAACGGCGCTGGCGTTGTGCGGTTGGTAGACGTCCTCCAGAACGACGGTGACGTAGCGCGTTCGGCCGGCAAGCACCGTTTTCATACGCTCCAGGCGTCGCGGCGTGACGATCTCAGAGAGCACTCGGATCCCTTCCTGGACCATGGGTCTATCTTGAACGGCTGCGTCGGCGGTGACAATCCCGTGATTGACATTCCCATGGACAGGGGCTACACCGGAGCCGTGAAGGTTCTGACCGATCTTGCGATCACGGGTGTCGACAGCAGGGGCCGCGGGCGCGGTCTGGCGCCGGACGGGCGCGCCGTCGCGGTTGTGGGTGCGCTCCCCGGGGACACCGTGGATGCCCGCGTCACCCGTCGGCGCGGTTCGCTCATCCAGGCGACCGCCACGTCGTTCTCCGACGCCTCGGCCATCCCCAGGGTAACGCCCTTCTGCTCCCACTTTGCCGAGTGCGGGGGGTGTACGCTCCAGGATGTCCCGTACGCGGACCAGCTCGCGCTCAAGGCGTCGATCGTGCGCGCCTCGTTTCGCGAGGCGGGCGTTCCGGAGGCCCCCATCGCTCCAATTCTCCCGTCGCCGGAGGAACGGGAGTATCGCAACAAGCTGGAGTACTCCTTCGGCGCGCAGAGATGGCTTTCACGGGCCGAGATCGAATCGGGAGACGAAATTGCCGACCGGCGTGCGCTTGGGTTTCACGCACCGGGCCGTTTTGACCGCGTCATCGCCGTAGAGCGGTGTCACCTTCAGCCGGAGCCCGGCCCGTCATTGCGAACGTTCGTGGATACCTACGCCCGCGAACACGGCCTGACGTACTACGACGCGAAAGCGCACACGGGGTTCCTTCGTCTTTTGACAATTCGCACGTCGCTCACGGGCCAGACAATGGTAATCGTCATGTTCGGTGAACGCCACCAGGCGAATCGTGACGCCCTGCTCCGGGCGATTCGACAAGAGTTTCCCGATATCGATGCGATCGCATACGTGGAAAACGACGGCGCAAACGACAGCATGGTTGGACTGGATCCCGTACGCGTCTTTGGTGCCGACTACATCGAAGAGCGTTGCGGTCCGCTCACGTTGCGGATTCGTCCAAAGGCGTTCTACCAGACAAACCCGCGCCAGGCGGAACGGCTCTACCATCGGGTCCGAGCCGACGCCGGCCTGACCGGGGAAGAACTGCTCTTCGATCTCTTCAGCGGCATTGGAAGCATCGGCATGTACCTATCGGCGGATGCGCGCCGGGTGGTGTGCGTCGAATCGGTGCCGGAGGCCGTGGCGGCGGCGGAGGAGAATATACGACGCAACACGCTTGACAACGTCGATGTGGT
>JANQHT010000128.1 GCA_028282545.1 Spirochaetales bacterium | reverse complement strand
CTCTGGGAGCGTGACACCCTGGCGATCGATACCGCTTCCGAGCCGGCCCCCATGGAGGGGGTGCTTCTTTCCCCACCCTTCATGGATGCGTGGTTCCTGCGGCGCGCCGGCGGGTGGGAGAGCATCGGCTGCGCCGTTGGTCCCGGCCGGCGTCGGAAACCGTTCGCACTCGTCTATGCCCGGGAGCGTTCGTTGGAAATGCCGGACCTCGCCCGCGAGGGATGGGTTTTTGAGCGGGCACCGCGGCGCGCCACGTCCAATGACCGCATCGGGTTTTCCCTTGATACCGGCCGCCTCTTCGCGCGGTGGGGCGCCTCTGCGGAGTGGTGGACGTGGTCTGCGCCGGGGCACGGCGCGGGGTCGCTCGCTTCAGGTGAGTTCCACGCCCGATGGGGCCTCCTTTCCTTGCGTGCCCACGGGCGGTTCGCTTCGGACCGTTTCTACGAGCCCGACGGCGACTTCGCCGCGCAGCCCGTCGTTCTCTCATCGGAGGCCGCCGCCGGCACGGCCAGAAGTCGCGTCGCGGTCTCCCTCCGATATGAAGGTGAAGGGCCGCTCCACGCGCCGGCGGCGGAATGGAAGGCGATCCCCGCCGCCAGGGTGCGCGCCCGCCGGCCAATCCCGACCGAGGCGCGGGCGGAACTTGAAGTGCGCGGCTTCCACGGCCGGGTCGACAGCTACACGCCCACGGAGACGCTCATACTCGGCGAGCGCATCCTCCGCTTCCAGGCGCGGTTTCGCGGTGAGGAGCGGCCACGGCCGGGGTTTCCTAACAAAGCGGACGTTGACGTTCGCCTGAGGGCGCCGTCCGGTGCGGTATCCCTTTCTGTCGGCGCCACTTGTAACCTGTCGGGTGGCGCCTGGCACGATCTGTCCGCCCGGTTGCTCATAAAGGCCCTAGGCGGGCTCGAACTCTCAGCGAACGTGACGGCGGCGGAAGCGCGCCTGCCGAACTCGCTGCCGGCGCTTGCGGCGTCCGGCGCGTACGAAGCGGAGTTCACGGTCCGGTGGAAATTGTAGGCTCGGCCGGCGGCAAGAATTCTCGGTGCAAAGTAGTGCGGGGTTGGGGGCGTGCGCGGCCCGAGGCGGTATCGCACCGCCGCCGACCGCCGCCAAACACCGCTGCCGCGGTCAGATCCTCAGGATGAGGCGCGCCGCCTGGAAGTAGATTGTCAGGCCCGCCACGTCGATGAGCGTGGCCATCAGGGGCCCCGCCATCACCGTCGGGTCCAGGCCGAGCCGGTGGATCACCAGCGGCGCCAGGGCGCCTATCAACGACGAGAAGACCACCACGAAGAGCAGGGCGGACCCGATCGCTACCGCCTCGATCACCTCCACACCGGGCGGTAGGAAGACCCCGCGTAGGATGATCACTCCCGCCAGGAGGATGCCCATGGTCAGGCCCACCAACAGTTCCTTGAAGAGAACCTCTCCCACGTCGCGGAACTGGATTTCCCCCATGGCGATACCGCGGATCATGAGGGTTGAACTCTGCGTGCCGCTGTTACCGCCGGTCTGCGTGATGACCGGCACAAACCAGACGAGGAATCCCGCGGCCAGGATCAGCGATTCGAAGTGGCTGATCACGTTGGTGGTGAACGTTCCGGCGATCAGCAGGATCGTCAGCCAAGGGATGCGTTTTCTCACCAACCGGAGGATGGACGAGTCGGAATAGCGGTCGGCGGCACCGTCCATGGCGCCCATCTTGTAGACATCTTCCGTTTGCTCCTCGCGGATGACGTCGATGGCGTCGTCGAACGTTACGATACCCAGGAGGCGGTTGTAGCCGTCCACGACCGGTAAGGCGATGAGGTCGTAGGACTCCAGCAGTTTTGCGACCTCTTCCTGGTCCATATCTTCCTGGACGCTCACCACCTTGGTGACCATGATCTCTTCGAGGCGCGCCGCGTCGTCGTTGAAGAGCAGGTCTCGCAGCGAAACAACGCCCTGGAGCCGCTTGAGGTCGTCCACCACGTAGATGTAGTAGATCGTTTCCACGTCGGTGGCGTTGGTTCGAATAAACGCAAAGGCTTGCCCTACGGTGACGTTGCGCCGGATGGCGAGGTACCGCGGCGTCATCAGCCCCGCGGCGTCGTCCTGGTCAAAGCGCAACAGGAACTGCATCTGGTTTCGCGCTTCTTCGCTCAGGGAGCGCCACACGTTCCCGCGGACCTCTTCGCTCAAGGACTGGATGATGTCCACCAGGTCGTCCGGCTCCACCATCTCGAAGATCTCCCGGGCGCTCTCTTCGCTCAGCCGCTCGATCAGCGCTTCCTGGTCGCTCTGGCCCAATTCGGTGATCAGCTCAACCTTCTTCTCCAGTGAGAACAGCAGGAAGATCTGCAGCGCCTCGTCCCGGGAGAGATCGTCCCAGACCTCAACCACATCGTGGGGCGGCATCTCGGAGAGGATCTGCTTGACCTCTTCCGTTGAGAGGTCGTGGATGTGGGTGCGGAGGTTGTCCAGGCTATTCTGCATCGATCTCTTCACTCTCCCAATCACCGACAAACAGGACCTCGAGCTCCAACTCGAACCCCGTTTTCCGGCGGACCTCCGACCGCACCATTTCCACCAGGCGCCGAAAATCGGTCGCTGTCGCGCCGCCTGAGTTGATGAAGATGTTGCCGTGCAGATCGCTCACTTTTGCCCCGCCGACCTGCGTACCACGGAGTCCCGCTTCGTCGATGATTTTGCCCGTGGGTACACCGAAGTCGCGGTTGTTCTTGAACATGGAGCCCGCCGAGGGCGCCGAAAAGTGACCTTTGTGCTCCCGGTCGGCATGGAACGATACCATGTCGCGGACGATCGATTCTGCCTCTCCCCGCGTCGCCGTGAACTCCGCCGAGAGAATGATGTGACGCCCGTCCTGAAAGGGTGACCGCTTGTAGGCGAAGTCCGCCGGATCGGTCCGGTAGGACCTCACGGAGCCGTTTCGATCAAGCAGTACGGCTCCCAGGAGGACATCCGATACCTCGGATCCGTAGCACCGGGCGTTCATCCAGAGGGCGCCGCCCACCGATCCGGGCATCCCGTAGAGGAAGTGAATCGCGCCGATACCCTGTGAACCCAGTTCCCAGGCGGTGTCCGAAACGGAACGACCGGAACCGACCGCCACGGTATCACCGGCGATTTCGAGTGCGTTTAGTCGTTCCATCGATACGACGACTCCGCGAATACCGGCGTCCGCCACGACAATGTTGGCGCCGCCGCCGAGGATGAAGAAGGGCTCACCGTGCAGCGCCTGCACCACCGCGGCCGTCTCGTCGGGAGATTCGGGAATAATAAAGGCGTCGGCGGGTCCTCCCACTTCGATCGTGGTATGTTTGGCCAGTGGCTCGTCCAGGCGTACCTCGACGTGGGACGGGATCTTTCGGAGGGCGTGCTTTACGGCGGTCACCGAATCATGATACATCATGGTCTACTTTGGAGAACAGGTTGTAACTTCCTGGCAGAGGGGTTGTTTATCTAGTGGCATCGTATGACCGCACGTTTTTCGACAACGTCTACAACCACGCCTTTCCCGTCCTTCTTCGGGTCGTGCACCGTATCGTTGCCAGCCGCGAGGTCGCTGAAGAGATCTGTCATGACGCGTTTGTCAAACTCTACGAGCGTATCGATCGCTTCCCCGATGTCGACCAAGCTACTTGGTGGCTCCTTCGGGTCGGCAAAAACCTCGCCTTCAACTACAGCAAGCGTCAGCAGCGTGAACGCTCCGCGTACGAGCGTTCCTCCTCGCGGGGTGAAACGGTATCCGATGGGGCGGACGAGACGGTCATGCGAAACGAGGTCGCGGCGTCGGTTCAAACCGCGATCGATGAACTACCAAAGAACTTGCGGGAGGTGCTCGTTCTCAGCGAGTACGGTGATCTTTCGTATCGGGAAATTGCCGAGATCCTGACCATCAGCGTCGGCAATGTGAAGGTGCGGGCCCATCGAGCCCGCGCGCGGCTTCAGAAAGTCCTGGAGGAACGCGGTGCGATCTGAACCGACCAACGGTGATGCGCTCTCTGCCCTTCTCAAAACGCTCCCTATGCCTAACGTGCAGGCGGCCCGGGGGCGCGTGGCGTCGCGGATTGACTCGACGCTCTCCCGTCGCAATCACAGCTACGCCTGGTGGAAGCGGGCAGTTGCCGTTCCACTTCCCGCCGTGGCCGCCGTCGTTCTCGTCGTCGGCTCATTGGCTGTCGTGACGATGTCCGGATTTCTGCCGTCTACCGATGCTTCCGCGCACGTCGAACCCGATGCTGCGGACGCGCTGGATATCAAGGTGCACGTCGACGCCTCCCACACCGCGGACCTGCTGGACTGGCTCAACGAGCAGGACGTCGGGAACGTAACGATCCAGTTGCCCGATAGCGCCACCTTTGATGTTCTGGGCGAGCCCGTACTGGTTCGTCCGGAAGAGCTTTTGATCGAACCGATCGATCCCGGGGAGGAAGGGAGCGAATGATCAAACCGCGGGTGCTGTCGATCGTATGCCTCCTGGCTGCCGTGGCCGCCGGTGCGCAGGAGATCGCCGCCGACGATCCGTTGGCGCTTCTCCTGGAAGGCGCCTTGACGGTGGAGATCACCGCCCGCGTGATCGACCAGAACGAGAACGAGATCGTCTGGAACATGGATCTCACCCGCGTAACCGTCTCCGGTCGTGCCGTTACCGTTCGTCTTGAAGGGACCAACATCGTGGTGGAGGCGGAGTTTACGCCGTATCGCGAGTCGGATAACGATTTGATACTCATCGCGGAGGGCCGAACCTGGCTCGGTGACGGCGTATCGGAAGAGAAGCAGTTTCGCACCTCCTTCACCACAGTACCCATTCGCCTGGGTGAACCGGTGCTCTTCCTGCCGCTCGGAAAGAACGAAGTGCCCCTTGAAATGGAACGCTTCGGCCGGCTCAACATAGAGCTCGAAGTAAGCGTAGAATCGTACCAGTCTTGAACCCCGTTTCTCGATCTCGTCTCCCCATCGTACTGTTTGCCGTCCTCCTGGCCGTCACCGTGACGGTTCTGATTCGCGTCCAGCGAAAACCGGCGCTGGAACGGCTCGATCCGGCGACGGTCCGGCCGGGAGAGACGGTCGCCGTATCGGGGAGATACCTCGGGTCGGAAGGACGCCTTACCCTGGACGGTCTGGGGATCCCCGACGATTCGATCCGCTCGTGGAACGCGAACCTCGTCGTGTTTGCCATTCCAGAGGGACGCTCGAGCGGGAACGTCGTTATCCAGACAGCTACCGGGGCGAGCGATCCGCTCTTCCTTACGGTCGAAACCGATGTCCCCCGGGTTGAAGCGGGCTCGGTTGCATCCGCAACGATCGATCCCGGCCTTGACGGGGCCTCGGCGTACTCCGCGTTTCCCGGGCGCGTCCTCGTTATCAAGGGCGCCGGCTTCGGCCCACCGGTGGGTATCTCCGGCATCGTGTTCCGGGCCCTAACGGTAGAACGTCGGGTCGCTCCCGGGGACCCTCTGCTCTCCTACTGGAGCGATACCGAAATCCGTGTTGCCGTTCCCGACGGAGCCGCCTGGGCCACCGTCGCCGTTGAACCTCACGGGTTTCGTAGCGCCCAGGTGCCGCTTGACTGGCGCTCTTTCGACGTGCGGCACGAGTTCGGGGAGCCGGAACGGTTTGCCGTGACGTTTGTCGCTTCCGTGGCACCCTCGGTCGGGGAGGCCCGCGTCCTCTTTCCGCGGCCCCCGGTTGAACCGGCGCAATCTGAAGTCCAGACACTTCGTCCCTCGGACCACGCCTGGGAACGGGGATATCCGGTGGGCTGGATCGCGACCGTGGCGTCCCGGCGAGGCGAAGATGAAAGCGAGGACGGAATGGACCTCCTCGAGCGCAGCGAGTTGGTCACACGGCGCAGCCTTCGGATGTATGCCGACCCGGAGGTGCTGCCTGACGCGGATACGCTCGCGGACGCGGATTTTCGGCGCGCATTTGCCGCATTCCTTGGTGATTCACCCAGCGTCACCCTCGCGGATCGCCGGGTGAGCCGTCTTGTCTCCGAGAACGGCATCGCGGAATTACCGGCGCCGGCGGCACGCCTTGTGGCGGTACGGGATGCCGTGGTGGCGGAGTTGGCTCCCCCCGAGGGAGAGGCCTATCTTCGGTCCTACGCGTACGCTTCGCTGGTCGTAGCGGTTGCACGCCGTGTGGGAATGCCGGCGCGTCGCGTCGCGGGGATGATCGCCCTCGATACCGGTGTGGGACGGCGCCATTTCTGGGCCGAGGCCTTTGTTCCCGGTATCGGCTGGGCCCCTGTGGACGCCGCCGTGGCGGGCGGTATGTACGCCGAGGAGTTTTCCTCGACCGATCGCTTCTACGAAGATACCGAGCCGCTTTTCGCCCTCGACGGGAGTCGCGTCGCCTTTGATACGGACGGTCCACCCGTTCCCGATTCGTATCCCGGGGTGGAAGAGATCGTTCCCGCAGTAGCTTTCACCATTCGTTCACAGCGGGTCGAACACCCGACCGGTGAACCCGTGGCGGTTGAATGGTCGCCGCCGCAGTACCTCGGGCGCTACTGAGCGTTCGTTGACACCCCCCTACGCTTTTCCCTATTCTCAGCGCAATGCTGCAACATACGGATCCCGAGATATTTGAGATTATCGCCCGCGAAGAGCGGCGCCAGAACGATAAACTGGAACTGATCGCAAGCGAGAACTACGCCGGCCCGGCGGTTCTGGAGGCGACCGGATCGCTTCTGACAAACAAGTACGCCGAAGGCTATCCGGGGCGCCGTTATTACGGCGGCTGCGAACACGTGGATGAAGCGGAGAACTTGGCGCGGGATCGCGCAAAACGCCTCTTTGATGCGGAGTACGCGAACGTTCAGCCCCACTCGGGCAGTTCGGCCAACATGGCCGTCTATTTCACCGTTTTGTCGCCGGGCGACACGATCCTCGGAATGGACCTTTCGCACGGCGGCCATCTGACGCACGGGTCCAAGGTTAACTTTTCTGGAAAGCTCTACAATATAGTGAGTTACGGCGTTCGAAAGGACGATGAACGGATCGACTACGACCAGATTCGCTCCGTTGCAAAGGCGGAGAAGCCAAAGGTCATCGTGGCCGGAGCTTCGGCGTACCCCAGGGTGATCGATTTTGCCCTGTTCCGCGAAATCGCGGACGAAATCGGTGCGTATCTCGTGACCGATATGGCGCACATCGCCGGCCTTGTCGCCACGGGCATTCACCCGTCGCCGGTACCGTATTCTCATTTCGTGACATCCACTACGCACAAGACGCTCCGCGGTCCGCGGGGGGGGATGATCCTGATCGGGACGGATCTGGAGAACGATATGGGCGTGGTTGCGCCGAAGTCGGGCCGGACAAAACGCATGGGCGAATTGGTCGATTCCGCCGTGATGCCCGGAATACAGGGCGGACCGCTCATGCACGTCATCGCCGCCAAGGCGGTTGCATTTCACGAGGCGCTGCAGCCATCCTTTGCCCGTTACCAGGAACGTATCGTCGAAAACGCGCAGGCCCTTGCGGAAACGCTCGTTGAGGGCGGGCTCCGCGCCGTATCGGGCGGTACCGACAACCATTTGATTCTGCTCGATCTCACCCCTACCGGGATCTCCGGGAAGGAAGCAGAAACAATCCTGGACAACGCCAACATCACGGTCAACAAGAACGGGATCCCCTTTGACACGCGCAGCCCCCTGGTGACGTCCGGTATTCGTGTGGGAACCCCGGCGCTGACCACCCGCGGAATGGGAACGGAGGAGATGCGTTTCGTCGGGGAGGCAATTCTCGACACGTTGAACTCCGGCGGCGACGAAGCGAAGGTACGCGGTGTCCGCGACCGAGTGGCGGAATTCTGCAGCGCATTTCCTCTTGTCGCTTCAAATTGACATTGACAGAAGGCCTTCCTATACTTAGCGCGTATGTCTGCGCCACTCCACCTGAAGATGGTCAACTTTCCCAAGGATGCGTACATCATCGTGGAGGGGAAACAGAATGCTGACTTTTTTTTCATCATCCGCGCCGGCAAAGTACGAATAAGTAAAGACGTCGAAGTTGTTCAGGAAGAGGGTGGCAATGTCCTCGCTCCGGGCGACTTCTTCGGCGTTGTTGCGACCATGTCGGGGCACAGCCAGATTGAAACCGCCCAGGCACTGACCGATGTAAGCCTTATCTCCGTTCACCGCGACAACTACAGCGACCTCATCGTAAAAAATACCCCCGTCGCGATGAAGATCATCCAGCAGTTCTCTCAGCGGATGCGCTTTCTGGACGAAGCGCTGGCGCGCCTGACGTTAAAACAGTCGGCTGAGCCCGACATCGAGCACCTCTACAACGTGGCCGAGTTTTACGTCAAACAGAGCCAGTACAACAACGCCTTCTACGCCTACTACCACTACCTGAAGAACTGTCCCGAAGGAGTCAATACCGCTAAAGCCAAAGAGCGAATGGAGAAGATCAAGCCCTACGCCACGGCGGTGATGCTCGAAGCGGAGGAAAACCAGTTCAACCGCACCTATCCGAAGGACGCGATGATCTTCGCGGAGGTCATGCCCGGCCAGGAGCTCTACATCATCCAGAAGGGTTCGGTGAAGATCACCAAGATCGTGAACGATTCGGAAGTGCTCCTGGCGGTATTGAAGACCGGTGACATATTCGGTGAGATGTCCTTGATCGAGAACAAGCCCCGTTCCGCCGGCGCTATCGCCTACGAAGACACGCAGTTGCTCGCGGTCAATAAGGAAAACTTTGAACGAATGGTGACGTCGCAGCCGCAGATCATCGCCCGGCTCACCCAACTCCTGGCGGAACGTATCTGGTTTATCTACAAGCAGCTCGCCAACACGCTCCTCACCGACAAAGTCGGACGCCTCTACGACGCCCTTCTCATCCAGCTGGAGCGGCAGCGAATCCAGATTCGCAAGGGCGATACCCATTCCTTCGAGTTCGGGACCAAGGAGCTGATTAACTCCGTGGGGCTGCCCATGGGCGAAGGCAAGGCGGCGCTCCGGGATCTCTTGAAAGACTCACGCATCAAGGTTGTGGAAGACAAGATTTTCGTCTCCGACATCTCGGAGATCGAGAAGCAGGCAAAGTACTACCGCAAGATGCAGAAGATCGAACAGGCTCGGAACCAAAAAAGAAGTCGGCGAGAGATCTGAGAGAACGCCCAGGGGGAACCGGAAACGGAGCCGGCGAGAGCCCTGACTACGCACCCCGCTACTTGCCGCTCGCCTCTACGATTGCAAACACCTCTTCCGGCGTGAGTTTCTCTATCTGCTCCGGCGTGGCCCGGTCTTCGGGGAGCGAGATGTTCTTGGTCCCCGCCTTGATGTAGGGTCCGTACTTCCCGTCGTAGATGGCAACCTTGCGTTTTTTGCCCGGTTGCTCGCCGACTTCGCGAATCAGGCGCGACGTGCGGCGGCCGCTCTTCTCCATGGCAAGCAGTTCCACCGCGCGGTCGAGACCGACGGTGTATACGTCGTCTCCCTTACGGAGCGATCGGTAGTCGCCGTCACATACGACAAACGGCCCGAATCGCCCCACGTTTGCCACGACCTCCAGGCCCTTCTCCGGGTGGATGCCCAGTACCCGCGGAAGGCTGAGAAGCCGGACTGCCAGTGCCAGGTCCACTTCAGACGGTTTGACGCCCTTTGGCAGGGACGCGCGCTTTGGTTTTGTGTCGCCGTCGGGATCGGTCTCGCCGAGCTGCACGTACGGACCAAAGCGACCGGTCAGACAGTAGATGTTCTGGCCGGTGTCGGGGTGCTCGCCGATCGGTTCGGGGCCCCGCTTTTGGACCTCAATCAACTCGGTGATGTCCTCTTCGGTGAGGTCCGCCGGCGCGTAGTCTTCCGGGATGGACGCGTGGACCGCCTCCTCGTTCTCCCGGTGAATGATATAGGGCCCGTAGCGACCTACCTTGACTTCCTGGTGTTCTTTGAGCTGCGGCATCAGGATCGTCCGTGACCGCTCCGGCTGGATTTCGCTTTCTCGGCGCGCCACCCGCTGTCGGAGGCCCTCCGACCCCAGGTGGAACTCCTTGAGGTACGAGAGGTGATCGCGGTGCCCCTCGGCGATCTCGTCCAGGGCGCGTTCCATATCCGAGGTAAAATCGTACTTCACCAGTTCCGCGAAATGCTGCTCCAGGAGCTGCGTGACCGCCATACCCGTGAACGTCGGGGCGATCGCGGTGCCTATGCGGCGGATGTATTGGCGTTCGTAGAGCGTCCCGATGATGCTGGCGTACGTGGAGGGCCGCCCGATCCCTTCCCGTTCAAGTCGTTGTACGAGGGACGCCTCCGTGTAACGGGCGGGCGGTTTGGTCGCGTGTCCGAGCGGTTCGATCTCTCGGGGGATCAGAGGTTGCCCCTCTTCGAGGGCCGGGAGGATCACCTCCTTGTCGTCAAGGGCGACGTCAGGGTTGTCCTTGCCCTCTACGTAGACGCGGAGGAAACCGGGGAATACGATGCGCGTCCCCGCCGCGGCGAACTCCGCGGTTCCCGCTTCGATCCGGACGGAGAGCGTCTGTTTCTTTGCATCCGCCATCTGGCTCGCAAGCGTTCGTTTCCATATCAGTTCGTAGAGCGCTCGCTCGCGACCGGAGAGCCCCGTCTCGTCGGGGTGCCTGAACTCGCGTCCGGCGGGTCGGATCGCTTCGTGCGCCTCCTGGGCGGAGGAGTCCTTGGTACTGAACCGCCGGGGTGTGCTCGACAGGTACTCCTCGCCGAAGAGGCCGACCACGGCGTCCCGTGAACCGCTGAGCCCCTCCTCCGAGAGGATCGGTGAGTCGGTTCGCATGTAGGTGATAAAACCCTCTTCATAAAGGCGCTGGGCGGTTCGCATCGTTTCACGGGCGCCCAGTCCGAGCTTCCGGTTCCCCTCCTGCTGCAGGGTGGATGTGATAAACGGTGCCGAGGGGCGCGCGGTGCTGTCTTTGTAGGTGAGGCTCGTAACCCGCCATTGCTCGGAGGTAAGGGAATCCGCCAGTTTTCGTGCCGCAGCCTCGCCCAGGTGGAGGAGCGAATCGTCGGTGAGCTTACCCGTGTCCGGGGCAAAGTCCTTTCCCGTGCAGAGGCGTTTGCCGTCGGCGCGAACCAGGCGCGCATCAAACGGGGGTGAGGATGTGTCCGTGGCGAGCGTGGCCTTGATGTCCCAGTACTCTGCCGATCGGAATCGGATGCGCTCCCGCTCCCGTTCAACGATCATTCGCAACCCCGGCGACTGCACACGTCCCGCGGAGAGTCCGTAGGCGATCTTTTTCCAGATAAGCGGTGAGAGCGTGTATCCGTAGAGGCGGTCCAGGATACGTCTCGTTTCCTGCGCCCGGACTACCTGCATGTCCACAGCCCGGTAGTTTTCGAGGGCGTGTTCAATGGCAGCTCGGGTGATCTCGTGGAAGACCATTCTGCGTACCGGTACCTTTGGCTTCAGGATCTCCATCAGATGCCAGGAGATACTTTCGCCCTCGCGGTCTTCGTCGGTTGCCAGGAAGAGGACGTCCGCCGTTTTTAACTTCGCCTTGAGTTCACGGATCACCTTTCCCTTTCCCTTTGGGGTGACGTAGACGGGTGCAAAGTCATTTTCAACGTCGATGCCGAGGCGGGCCCACTTCTCGCCCTTGATCCGCGCGGGCACTTCCGACGCAGACTGTGGAAGATCGCGAACGTGCCCGATGCTCGACTCTACAATGAAGGAAGAGGGCAGGAAGCGCTTGATGGTGCGAGCCTTCGTGGGTGATTCAACAATAACAAGTGCGGTTTCCGCCATGCGAGGGGCCTCCCGAGGCTGAATAATTCAGCAATCATTTCCATTCGTCAAGTTGGTGTCAACTCGGGGCGGCGCTTGATCAGGGCAAACGCACATAAACATACAGGGCAAGGAGCGGAATATATTGAGTAGGATTTCTATGCAGTGTTGGTGGATTGTTATTCTGACTAGACAGTTCAAGGGGTATCGGGCATGCTGATTCGGTCTCAAACAGGGAGGGAATCGCATGGTGAAGTCTGGCAGCAGCTCAATAGTGGATCATTTCGTCGATCTTGAAGACCCGAGGATTGGTCGCAACCGAAGACACAAGCTTATCGATATCGTGGTGCTCACGGTATGCGCGGTTATCAGTGGCTGCGAAACGTGGGAGGACATCGAGGAATACGGAGCGTTCAAGCTCCGGTGGCTGAAACGGTTCCTCGAGCTGCCACATGGGATACCGTCGCACGACACGATTCGCCGACTATTCATCCGACTCGACCCACAGGGTCTCCACCAGTGTTTCTTTCGCTGGGTAGAGTCGGTGCGGGAGCAGACCGAAGGTGATGTGGTAGCGATTGATGGGAAGACGCTTCGCCGGAGCGGTGAGGCGGCAAGCGGCAAGATGCCGATTCACATGGTCAGCGCGTGGGCTGCGGCCAACGGTATGGTGCTCGGGCAGATGAAAACCAGTGAGCACTCCAATGAGATCACCGCGATCCCGGCACTCCTTGACCTGCTGAAAGTCAAAGGCTGCATCGTGACCATCGACGCCGAGGGGTGTCAGACCGAGATCGCCAAGAAGATCCGAGAGAAGAAGGCCGACTATGTGCTTGCAGTGAAAGCAAATCAACCCCAGCTGCTGGAACAGACCAAAGACTTCTTCGACGTGACAACCGATGAGGATGTCGGCGAACCGTGGCTCGAGAAGTACGAAGACCTGGACACCGGACACGGACGAATCGAGATCCGCGAGTGCTACCACAGTGATGAGATCGCAGCGCTGCCTCGGGTGAAGGAGTTCGCCGGCGCGAAGTCAATCGCAATGGTTCGCTCCACTCGTATCATAGGCGAGAAGAGAACGACTCAGGTGCGCTACTACATCTCGTCCCTGGAGATGGATGGCGAGAAGGTGGCTCACGCGGTTCGAACCCACTGGAGCGTGGAAAACCAACTACACTGGACGCTGGATATGAGCTTTCGCGAGGATGACTCACGGATGCGCCAGGGGTACTCTGCGGAAAACTTCGCGATGATGCGCCGCATGGCCTTGAGCATCATGAAACGTGATATCCACTCCAAGCGCAGTCTCAAAGGGCGACGCCGCATCTGCTCCTATCATGACCCGTATCTGGAAGCCCTCCTGTTCAACTCAGACCAGATCATCGAAGCAGTCCGTCCTCACTGACCCATATGCGTTTGCCCTGGGCGCTTGATACGTCGTCGTGAATGCAGTACTCTCTTGCCGCTATGGCAATACCGCTTGACGCCCTGGTGGGCGAAGACCGCAACATATACAAACTGACCGTCGCGACGATCCGGCGAGCGCACCAGATCGGCGAGATCCAGCGCGCCTTCAGCACCGCCGAAAACGGCGCCGTCCTGGAAGAAGACGAGAAGGTCGTATCCCAGGCGATCGAACAGACAATAACCAAACAGGTCCGGTACGACTTCACTTCGTAGCAACCCCGCCCCGATCGTCCTCTTCGGTGCAACCGGAGTAGGCAAGACAGATCTTATCGCCTCCACGCTCGCCGGCCGGGCGGAGGTCATCAGCGCCGATTCGATGCAGGTCTATCGTGGTCTGACGATCGGAACCGCCAAGCCCGGTCCCGATCTGCTCCGCGCCGTTCCCCATCACCTGGTGGATACCCACGATCCTTCCGAGCATTACCACGCGGGTGAGTTCGTCGAGGCCGTGGACGGCTTGGTCCCTGCCATCACCGACCGGGGACGCCTGCCGGTGATCGCCGGGGGTACGGCCTTCTACCTTGAAGCGTACCTCTTCGGGTTGCCGGGAACTCCCCAGGCGAACATGAAGATTCGGGAGGAACTGGTACATCGCTACGAGTCCGAGGGACTCGACGCGCTCCGGTCGGAGCTCGCGGAGGTTGACCCGGCGGCGGAAGCGCGGATTGCTCCAAACGACTGGTACCGCGTTGTCCGCGCTCTGGAGGTATTTCGTTGCAGCGGGCGTGCGCTTTCGACTTTCCAGCGCAGTCATGAACGGCGCGCCCGGGCCGAGGGCGTCCGTATCATTGGAGTGTACCGCGACAGGGCGCGCCTCTACGATCGGATCAACCGCCGCGTGGACGAGATGATCGCCCGGGGCCTATCCGTCGAGGTGGCCGCTCTGTTGGAGTCCGGCGTCGCACCGGACGCACCGGCGATGCGAGCCATCGGATACCGCGAGTTTGTCGAGCTGGGGGCGCCGCCCTGGACGGATCACCAGGTTGCCCAGGCCACGGACCTGATCAAACGGAACTCGCGACACTATGCCAAACGCCAGATTACCTTCTTTTCCCGCCTGCCGGAAGTCCTCTGGGTAGACGCTGATGCCCGGGATTCACAGGGCCGTTTCGCCGCCGCTATCGCTTGACAGGACGTTTGTCGTTCCGGCATACTTGCGGCTCGGTAAAGGAGATAGAGGTGCCCTGCGGACGCAAACGCAAACGCAAGAAGATTGCTACACACAAACGGAAGAAAAAGCTGCGAAAGAACCGGCATAAAAAGAAGAACCGCTAGGTAGTCCCGGCAGTTCATGCCTCTTAGGCATTTTATGTCTCTCAGGCATTTCATGCCTCATACGCACGAGAATCAAGCGAGAACCATGGACGGCGTTTCCGTTGTCCATGGTTCTTTTTTTGTCCAAAACCGGGCGGTGCGGCCCAGGAGAATTGCGGTTCTCCGCTACCATCGCGATACACCTCTGGTGTACAATCCACACCGTGGGGATCATCCGGGTTCACGACGTACAGTCCAGGCGTGATGGGGTGTGGAAAGAACCGTCCGGGCGCGCCGCCGCATGAATGCACTTCTTGATATCTGGGTCGTCCGCGAAATCGTCCTCCCCGTTCTGGATGTTCTACTCCTCGGTTTCCTGATCTATCGCGGGTATCAGATCCTGGCCCAGACGCGGGCGGTCCAACTCGTCCGGGGAGCGCTCCTCCTGGGTGGCCTCTACGCCGTCGCGTTCCTTCTGAACCTCACCACTGTTCGATGGATCATCGACCTGTTGGCGCCCACGTTTGTCATCGGGTTGGCGATCATCTTCCAGCCGGAACTGCGCAAGATTTTCACGCGGATCGGACAGGCGTCGTGGCTCTCGTCGAGCCAGAAGGCGCAGGCGCACATCGTCGATACGGTCATGTCGGCAGTGGATGAGCTGGCGCGGAGCCGAACCGGCGCCCTGATCGTGTTCAGTCGTTCTGTGGGACAGAAGAACGTGATCGAAACGGGAACGCAACTGGATGCCGAGGTTTCGCGGGAACTCATCCTCTCCATCTTTGAAAACGGGTCCGCCCTCCACGACGGTGCCATGATCATCGAGGGCGGTCGTGCCGCTTCAGCGGGCAGTTTTCTTCCGCTCTCGGACCAACTCGATATCCGACGCAGCTTTGGGACTCGCCACCGCGCCGCTCTAGGGCTGGCGGAGGAGACGGACGCCCTGGTCGTTGTCGTGAGCGAAGAGACCGGCGCAATCAGCCTGGCCAACGACGCCAACCTCTACTACGACCTGGGGCGCGACGAGGTTCGCCTGCGTTTGATCGAGCTGCTCGAATCGGAGACGAGCACCGACATTCGCCGTGTCGAGGAGATTGCCGAAGTTGAGGATTGAACGCGTCGCGCAACGGGTGTTCCGAAACTGGCCGGCCAAGGTGCTCTCTCTGGGCGCCGCGGTGCTGCTGCTCGTTTTTCACGACATCACGCGTCTCGAAGAGCGATTTATTTCCATCCCCATGGTACTGGTCGTGAACGACACGCTCGTCCCGGCGTCGCCCTATCCGCGGCAGGCCCGGGTTCGCCTCCGCGGTGAGACGGACCACGTCTTCGGCGTGCTGGAAGAGGAGATCACGGCGGTGGCCGATCTCAGTGCGGCCGACCGGGAGGGGGAGTATCGCGTCCCGGTACGTATCGCCTGGTCCGGTACCGACACGCGCGAGTCCAACCTCGAAGCGAGCGTGGAACCCGATTCGATCACGGTTACCCTGGAGATCAAGCTCCTCAAGAGCGTTGAAGTTGCGCCCAGCCTAAGCGGTTTCCCGCCCAGCGGGTACGAACTCACCCAGGCACGGATGACGCCGTCGGCCGTCGAAATCGAGGGCCCCCGGTCGCGAGTCGAGGGGGTGACGCAGGTTCGCACCGAGGACGTGGATCTCTCGACAAAGCGCGAAGATTTTACGGAACGGCTGCGCCTCGTTCCCCCGGACGATCTCGTGGCGTTCCCGGGGGGCGACATCGTCGAGATGCGGGGTATCATCGACGAAGCTGTCGTCCTGTCGACCTTCGAGGAGGTTGATGTCCTGGTGACGGGCCTGGACCCCGCCTTCCGCCTTGTCCAGAGTTTGCCCAATGGGGAGATTCGCGTACAGGGTAAACAGTTGGAACTCGAATCTGTTGCGCCGACGGACGTGCAGCTGCTCATCAACGCGTCGTCTATCCTTGAACCCGGAACCGTTCGTCTTCCTGTGCAGCCGGTGGTGCCCCCGGGGATCGCAATCCTGCGCTTTGAACCCACGTCCATGGTACTTATCGTGGAACGGGCGGAGTAGGGCCGTAACGTATGGTCAAGGGGATTGGGGTTGACGTGGTGGCGGTTCATCGTATGCGTGACTGGCTGCATGACGGTGCCCTGGTGGATCGCTACTTCGCTCCCGAGGAGCGTGAGGCAATCTACGAGCGGAAGGACGGTGCCGCACTCTCCCTTGCCGCGCGCTTCGCGGCGAAAGAGGCTTTTGCCAAGGCGGTCGGGACCGGGTTCCGCGGCTTCCACATGCGGGAGGTCTGGGTGGTAAACGACGAACTGGGGAAACCGGAAATGCACCTCCGCGGCGGTGCCCTCAAGGCGCTGCACCGCATGGGTGCCAACCACGTACTCGTCTCGTTGACGCACGAGCATGAACACGCGATAGCGATGGTTGTAATCGAGGGGTAGTGACTATGGCGGCGGAACCGAGCCTGACGTTTTTCAGCAAAAAACCGATCGAGTGTCCCGTTTGCGGAACAAAACTCTTCCGGGAGGATATGCGGACCGGCCGCGGCAGGCAGATCGCCGGGAATCTCACCCGAGAGTTGCGGCGCCACTATGAACCATCCAAGCAGTACGGTGAAGTCTTTCCACTCCTCTACCCGGTGACCGTCTGCCCCGAGTGCAACTACGCGGCCTACGGAGACGACTTCGTGAACGTTCCCCCCGACGCCGCGTTGGCGCTGGAACGGGCCACCGCGGAACGGACCTCTTCGCTGGAGAAGATTTTCCCGTTGCTCGATTTCCGGGAGCCCCGCTTGCTCAAGGAAGGGGTGGCGAGCTATCACTTCGCGATCTTCAGCTACGAACACTTCCCGAAACAGTTTTCCCCGGTCTTCAAGCAGGGCCTGAGCAGCCTCCGGGCGGCGTGGCTCTGCGGCGACCTTCACAAAAAGTCGCCCGGCGACAACTGGGATTATCTCGCTGCCGTCTACTACCGAAAGGCGCGCTTTTTTTACGCGCTCGCGGTTCAGTACGAGCAGGACGGTACCCAGGCGCTCTCCGGAGCCCGGACGCTGGGTCCCGACCTGGACAAAAACTACGGATACGACGGCGTGCTCTACATCTCGGGACTCCTTGAATACCACCACGGGCCTCGCTCGGACGCGGAACAGCGCGAGGCGGCGCTCGATCGCGCCAAGAAGACGGTGGCGAGGATCTTCGGAATGGGGAAGGCCAGCAAGAACAAACCGGCGGCTATCCTCGACAACGCGCGCGACGTGTACGACGAGATCTCCAGGGAACTGGCGGAGCTGCGTGGCGAAGAGGAATCGTAGCGAACAGCGGCGGGTACTGGTGAGACTCGCATACGACGGGACCGATTTCGCCGGGTACCAGGTTCAGCCCGGTGAACGGACCGTCCAGGGAGTGGTTGAGTCGGCCCTGGCCGCGATGCACGGCGGGCCGATCGGTACGAGCGCCGCGGGACGGACGGACAGCGGTGTCCACGCCACCGGACAGTACGTCGCTTTTATGACCGATCTCGCCTCGATTCCCGAGGAGAGGTGGGGCGCGGCGCTCAACGGCCACCTGCCCCGGGACGTCCGTGTACAGGCGGCGCGATTCGTCCCGCCGGAGTTCCACGCACGGTTCTCCGCGCGTCGTCGTCACTACCGGTACCGCATCCTCGAAGCCGAGGCAGACGATCCGCTCAGACGGCGGTACGTGCATCGTATTCCCTGGCAGATCGACATCGCGGCGACAAACGCAGAGGCGGCGACCCTGGTGGGAACGCACGACTTCGCGACCTTTGCCGCCGCCGGCGGTGAGGGCAACGGAACCGTGCGGACGGTCTATTACGCCGATTTCCGCCGTCTCGGCGACGAGGTTGTCTTTGCGATCTGCGCCAACGGTTTCCTCTGGCACATGGTACGGTCCATCGTCGGGACGCTGCTCCAGCGTGACCGCGATCGCCATCGTTCCCGGATACACAAACCGACCTTTGCCGACCTGCTGGAAGCGAGGGACCGCGCCGGTGCGGGTACCACAGCACCGGCGCACGCGCTATGCTTGACCGGGGTGGATTACGATTGAATAGCTTTGATGAATTCCGTTCGATCATTGACGACGCTGAAGACCTGCTACGCGGTGGCGTACGGCGGCCCTATGCACAGCGCGTGAAGGGCGTTTCCGTGAGCGAGGCCCCATCTTCGGCCCAGGCTGCGTCCGGGGAATCCGGCGCGGACGGCGAATCCGTCGCCCCCGTGCGCGCGGGCAATTCCCCCGCCGCCACGCTCTCCGCGGACGAACGCAAGGCCGCCCTTTCCCGAATAGAGGAGGAGGTGCGTAACTGCACGCGGTGTGCCCTTCACCAGGGGCGAACGTACGGTGTGCCCGGGATGGGCGTCCTGGACCCCCTGGTCATGGTAATCGGCGAGGGCCCGGGGCGGCAGGAGGATCGACAGGGCATCCCCTTTGTGGGACCCGCCGGGCAGTACCTCGACAGGTGGCTGGCGTCGATCGGCCTCTCGCGGCGAACCAACACGTTTATCGGCAACATCGTCAAATGCCGTCCTCCGGGGAACCGTGATCCCCTCCCGGAGGAGAGCGCCGCCTGCCTCCCGTACATCGAGCGACAGATCGATCTGGTTCGGCCGAAGATCATCCTCACGGTCGGCCGGATCAGTACGCGCATCCTGACCGGAACCGCTGCCGGAATCACCACCATCCACGGAAAGATGTTCCAGTACCACGGGCTGCCCCTGATACCGACGTTTCATCCGAGCGGCGTACTCAGGAACCAGAACTGGCGTCGTCCCGTCTGGGAGGACCTGAAGATTCTCCGCACGTGGCTGATGGAACACACGGACCACGACGGCGAGGCGCTTGCCGGAGAGGTCGAGTGATAGAGGCGGGCGCGACCGTCCAGGTTGCGCTGCCCATTCCGGTCCGAACGACCTTCACCTATCAAACGGAAGAACCGCTTGACGTGGGCGTGCGTGTGATCGTTCCGCTCGGGGCGCGTACGATGACGGGAGTGGTCGTTGGTCCCGGGAGCCCGCCGCCGGGGCTCAGGGAGATCAAGAAGATCTCCCGGTCGATCGATGAGGAACCGCTCTTTGAGCGCGGCTACCTGGATTTTGCCGAGTGGATGGCACAGATGTACGTGAGTTCTCTAGGTGAGTGCCTGGCGGCGATGCTTCCATCCGCCCGGCGCGCGCGGGAACTGCCGGAAGCGCGCGGTGATGAACCGCCCTCCCGCCCCGACTACGAGCTTTCGGAGGAACAACACCGCGCCGTTCGCGCGCTCACCGGGGAATCACACGGAGAGTCGTGGTTCTATCTGTACGGCATCACCGGGAGCGGCAAGACGGAGGTGTTTCTGCGAGCCGCCGAGGCGCACCTCGCGGCGGAACGCAGCGTGATCTATCTCGTCCCCGAGATTGCCCTGACGCACCAGCTCTTTGCGCATATACAATCTCGTTTCGGA
>JANQHT010000077.1 GCA_028282545.1 Spirochaetales bacterium | reverse complement strand
CAGGTGGGACGCGACGTCCACGACGGTGGAACGCTGCTGGGGCCGGAGAAGCAGGCGTACCGCAAGCACGCTCTCGGAACCGTTGAAGCCGGTATGGTGTTTGCGGTAGAACCGACCATCCTCTATGAGGACGGTCCTGCGATTATCTCGGAGGACAACTACCTGGTGACCAAAGAGGGCGCCGAGCTGCTCGGCGAACCGCAACGCGAGTTGGTACTCATCGGGTAAGGGGAGGGCTATGGCGAGGTACATTCTCAAACGGCTGATTCAGTCGATTCCAGTTGTATTTGGGATTACCGTGCTCTCCTTCGCGATTATGAAGTTTGCACCGGGAGACCCGCTGGCCAACTTCATCGACCCGACCATCAGCATGGAGGACATCGAGGCATCCCGGGCGGCGCTCGGGCTCAACGATCCCTGGTACGTGCAGTACGCCGGATGGCTCTCGGAGGTCGCGAGGGGTAACCTGGGGTACACGTACGCGGGCAACCATTCCATTCGTGCGCTTATCGCGCAGCGATTTCCCAACACCATTATCCTTACGCTCTCGGCGTTTGTTCTGAGCTTTGCCGTTGGTGTTCCGATCGGTGTGATGGGTGCGATCAGGAAGAATACGCGCACCGATTACGGATTGACCGTCTTTTCGCTGGTGGGAGTCTCGATTCCCTCCTTTTTCTTTGGGCTCTTGGTGATCTACCTCTTCAGCATTCTCCTGGGGGTGTTCCCATCGGGAGGAATGGTCAACATGCGCGCGCGCTACACCGGATTTGCCCGTACGCTCGATATCGCGCACCACCTGATTCTTCCCGCCATAGTGCTCTCGCTCAGCAACATCGCCACGGTAAGCCGCTTTACCCGATCGAACATGGTTGACGTTCTCAAGGAGGACTACATTCGGACCGCCCGCGCGAAGGGGCTGCGACGCAAGGCGATTATCTACAAGCACGCATTTCGCAACGCGCTCATTCCCGTTATCACCATCTTCGGGCTCTCGATACCCTTTCTCTTCAGCGGTGCCTACATCACCGAGAGCATCTTCAACTGGCCCGGAATGGGCAGCCTCGGCATTCAGGCGATTCAGGACCGCGAGTACGGGATCGTCATGGCGCTCAACCTGATCACGGCCTCACTGGTTCTGCTCGGCAATTTAACGGCGGATGTTCTCTACGCCGTCGCGGATCCGCGCATTCGCCACTAGGACATCGATGATGCAGCTATTTCAGAGGAATAGTTTTTACGACCTTGCGCAGCGCCGATTCGTCCGGAACCGCCTGGCGATTATCGGTGCGGTCATCACCGCGGTGTTTGTCTTCATCGCGATTTTCGCACCGATCCTGACCCCCTACGGACCGTCGGAGTTCTTCTTCGCCGAAGATGGTGTCACCTACAACCGGTACGCACCGCCGAGTTCCGACCATTGGTTGGGCACAGACTCGCTGGGGCGCGATGTTCTCACACGGGTCTTCTACGGCGCCCGCGTCACCATCGTCGTCGCCTTTTCAGCGGTGTTGATATCCACGATAGTCGGTACGATCGTCGGCCTCGTGGCCGGCTTCTTCGGTGGGATCATCGACTCGATTCTGATGCGAATTGTGGACGTCGTTATCTCGTTCCCGGTGCTCTTTCTGTTGATTTCGATCTCTACAATTCTCGAACCGTCCCTGTGGATCGTTGTATTTGCGATCGGATTCGTCAGGTGGACAAATACGGCGCGGCTCGTACGCGGCGAGGTTCTCCGAATCAAGCAACTCGACTTTATATCCGCGGCTCGGGGATGCGGCTCACCATCACCGAAGATTATCATCCGCCACATCATTCCCAACGTTCTCGCGCCGGTCATGGTGCAGATAACGATTGGGACGGCCCAGGCGGTGCTGATGGAAGCTTCCTTGAGTTTTCTGGGGGTGGGGATTCAGCAGCCGACTCCGAGTTGGGGCAACATGCTCATCGACGCGCAGCGCTCCCTGGTATTGCGTGAAATGCCGTGGATCTGGATTCCACCTGGAACGGTTACGCTGTTGCTCGTCCTCGGGATTTACTTTTTGGGCGACGGACTTCGCGACGCCTTCGATCCAAAGCAGTAGAGGGTGACGAAGGTGAAAGACGTTCTACGGGTAGAAAACCTGACGGTTGAGTTCAAGACGGAAGAGGGCACCTTCACCGCGATCGAGGGCGTGAGCTTCCGCCTGGGCGAGCAACGGACGCTCGCCATCGTTGGTGAGTCGGGTAGCGGCAAGAGTGTGACGTCCCTGGCGATAATGCAGTTGCTCGCTGAAAACGGGCGTGTAACCGCCGGTGACATCGTTCTCGACGGAGAGCATCTGCTCCAGTTGCCGCCGGAGCAGATCCAGCACCGTATTCTCGGTCAGCAGATATCGATGATCTTTCAGGAGCCGATGACCGCCCTGAATCCGATCCTTACCGTTGGCGACCAGATCACCGAGGTGTTGTTCGAACACCAGGATATCTCAAAGAGGGACGCCCGGGCGCGGGCGATCGACGTTTTGCGGGAGGTTGGAATTCCCTCTCCCGAGAAGCGCATCAAGCAGTATCCCCACGAGCTGAGCGGGGGGATGCGCCAACGGGTGATGATCGCGATGGGGCTCGTGGCCCAGCCGAAGGTTATGATCGCCGATGAACCCACAACGGCGCTGGACGTAACGATCGAGGCGCAGATTCTCGATCTGCTGGATACGTTAAAACGTGAGTTCAAGACGTCCATACTCTTTGTAACGCACGACCTCAACGTCGTTGCCGATATCGCGGATGACGTGATCGTGATGTACGCGGGGGAAATCGTCGAACGCGGAAGCGTATTGGATGTCTTCGAAAAACCGAAACATCCGTACACGCGGGGGCTGCTCGAGGCGATGCCTACGCTCAGCGGCACCACCGGTGATCTCCCCACCATTCCCGGCGTCGTTCCCTCGATTGCGACGCGACCGGCAGGGTGCAGGTTCCACAATCGGTGCGCCTTTGTCCACGATCGGTGCCGGAGTGAATCTCCCGCGGTTCACCGCGTGGATGAACAGGACGTTCGGTGCCACCTCTTCGACCCGGCGATTACAAGGGAGTCGGAGTGAACCATAGAAGCAGCACCGGCGACATTCTGCTCGACGCGCGCGAGGTGACGAAGGAGTACCGCCTGGGCGGCGCGTTCTTCGGCGCCCGCGCCGCCACGCTCACCGCGGTAAACCGGCTGACCTTTTCCGTTCGACGGGGCGAAACGCTCGGCGTCGTGGGTGAGTCGGGGTGCGGCAAGAGTACGCTCGGGCGCGTGCTGCTGCGCCTGGAAGACCCGACGTCCGGCTCCGTCGCCTTCGAAGGCGAAGATATCGTGCGGTACGATCACAGGAAGCTGCGGGCGCTCCGTAAGGACATGCAGTTCATCTTTCAGGATCCGTACAGCTCGATGAACCCCAAAATGACGATTCGCGATATCGTTCTCGAGCCGCTGGACAACTACCGGAAGGATCTCTCGGTCGCCCGGAAAGAGCGGCTCGCCGGCGACCTCTTGGAGATGGTTGGCCTGACCCGCGACATGATGCGCCGCTATCCCCACGAGTTCAGCGGCGGACAGCGTCAACGGGTCGTCATCGCCCGTGGAATCGCGCTCAACCCGAAGTTCGTGGTGTGCGACGAGGTTGTCTCCGCCCTCGACGTTTCGGTGCAGGCGCAGGTCATCAATCTGCTCGCCGACTTGAAGCAGCGTCTCTCGCTGACTTACCTATTCATCTCACACGATCTGCGCGTTATCCGCCACGTGAGTGATCGCGTTATGGTCTTGTATCTCGGCCAGATCATGGAACTGGCGCCGGCGGATGAACTCTACGAAGGACCGCTTCACCCCTACACGCGATCGCTCCTCGGGGCGATCAGCAAGGGCGATCCGCGAAATCGGCAGGAGCGCGTGATTCTGCGCGGTGAGATTCCCAGCCCGCTCAACGCTCCTCGGGGCTGTCCCTTCGCGACGCGCTGCCCCATCGCCGAGGCGCGGTGCCACGAGGAGAAGCCGCCCCTGGTCGAGCGCTCCGATGGCCACGCGGTGAGTTGCTGGCTGGTCTAGGGCGCGTCCGCGCGGAACGGTCATTCCACCCCGCGCCGGAGCGCACAGCGCTACCCGATGATATGGAGTGTGCTCTGCCGCCCGGCGGGGTACTCAACCGCGCCGTCGCGAAAGACGATGCCGATCTCCTGTCCGTACATGATCAGGAGGTCGTCCCAGGCAGGGACCGCTTCGCGAACGTTGAGTTCAAGGGCGTAGCACGTGCGGTCGCGAATTCGGTACTCCCCGGAGCCCTCCACAAAGGTTTGATTTCCGAACTGCCCGATCGTCGGGCCGGGGCCGTGTCCAAAGGTCCCCGTCGCGTGACTGTAGATCATCGGCCGCTCGATACCTTCGGTGCGCGCCGTGTGGAGCGCCTCCGCCAGTACCTCGTTGCCCGTGGCGCCCTCGCGAAAGGCCTGCGCGGTTATCTCCCGGAGGTGCGCCGCGATCCGGTGAATCTCTTGGAGGCGCGCGATGACGCGACCGTTGTCGGGGCTCTCCGGGTTGTCCACGTAGGCCATCTCCTGCACGTCGGAGCAGAGCGTTCCGTAGCGGAACCCCACGTCGCAGTGGAGCAGGTCTCCCGGCAGAATCACCGCGTCGTCGTTGTCGATATGGGGCGCACCGGCGCGCCGCGCCCACACCGTCGCGTCAAACCACGGAACCATACCGAGCCGGTGGCCCCGTTCCATCATGGCGAACCGCGCCTCGCCCAGCGTGGTTGTGCCCGGTGAGATCACCTCGGTCGAGTAGACCTCGGCGATGATCTCGCGCGTTTTGGCGACGACGGAGGCGAAGAGTTCAATCTCCCGGTCCGTCCGCGACTCGAGCCAACGGATCGTGAGCGTCTCGCTCGACACGGTTCGCCCGCCGTACGTCTCTCCCAGCGCTTCCATGAGCAGGTCGTAGTTGCTCTTTGAGAGTCCGTCTGCGAAGGCCGTAGCGCTCGACGTTTCGATCGCGATCGTTCGTGGATCGTGGTCGCGCACCAGCCGCGCGAGCCGTTGCCGGGTGTCTTCCGTTTCCATCGCCCTGATCGCCTCGATGTCGTAGTTCGTGGCGAAGGTCCCATAGAACGTTTCAAAATCGAATCCCGGCGGCTTGAGGAGGACGGGATCGTAGAAGCGGTCGATCGTGAAATCGGGGCGCGAAACGATGTACCGGGCGACTCTACCGGTATCCGTACGCGCAAAGACAAAGAGCGCCTTGCGGCGCGCCTGGAAAAAACTCGAGGGCAGGAGTGACGGTACCGTGGGGCCTTCGTTGTACTCGTCACCAATGACGATCCACATGTCGGTATTCGTCTCGGCCATGAGTTCGGGAAGCACCGTCTCCAGCCGTTCAAGGAGGATCTCGTCGCAGAGGCGCGCCAACTCCTGGAGCGGCATGATCGCTTGTACGTTCATGTTCACTTATGCGATCCCCCGCTCTTGTGCGCGCCTGGTGAGCGCCTCCGCGATTCGCGCGAAAGCTGCGTCGGCGCGTTTTTCGTCGGCGAAGACAGCAAAGACGAGACGAATCCACCCCTCGCCGTGCTCGCCGTACTGCGACCCGGGGTTCACCAGGACGTTCGCCTCACGGACCAGGTAATCGGTGATTTCCGCGGAACTCCCGAGTTGACGTACATCGATCCAGGCGAGTATGCCCGACTCCGGCGGGAGTACTCGCGTGCCCGGCACCCCCTGGAGCCGCTGTAACAGCGTTGCCCGGCGTCGCTCCAGCGATGCGTGGATCGTGGGTAAAAGAGAATCGTCGGAGAGCGCCGCGATCGCACCGATCGATGAGAGGGTGGAAGCGGCCCCGAGCACGTGTACCGCTCCCCCGTAGAGCGAATTCATGAGTGCGTCGTCGGCACAGATATATCCGATTCGCAATCCGCTCAGGCCGAACCCCTTCGAAACGGATCCGACTGTGAGCGTCCGTTCCCACATCCCCTCGATCGTCGCCGGCGAAACGAACTCGATTCCGTCGTAGATGTGATCCTCGAATGCCTGGTCGCACACGAGAACGAGATCGTGCTCAATCACAAAACGCGCCAGCGCCTCAAGCGTCTCCCTGCGAAAGACCGTGGTCGTTGGGTTATTCGGCTGGCAGAGGGCCACCACTGTGGTTCGTTCCGTCCGCCGTCGTTCGAGTTCCGTCACATCGAGCTGGTAGTTGTCCCGCTCCTGTAGGGGAACCGGCACCGCCACACCGCTGAGTAGCGAGGGATTCAGCAGGTTGTTCGGATACGTCGGCTCCGGCACCAGTACCTCGGCGCCGTCACCGACGAAGGGCATCGTCGCATAGAGCAGCCCCGTATCGGAGCCGGGCGTAACAATAACGTTTCGGCCCGGATCGATAGAGCGGCCCATCTGCTTCGAAAGGCGCCTCGCGATAGCCTCCCGCAAGTCGGCGCGGCCGATCGGCATCGAATAGTGCGATACGGTCCCCTCCGCGAGAGCATCGCTCATGGCCGTTTCCACCGAACGCGGAAGCGAGGGATCGGGAAAGAAGGGGTCGGCCCACGCCATGATGTCGACGCCTTTCTCGATCAACTTTCCGGCGCCGTCGCCCACATCCGCCTTTTGCACCGAGCCGAAAAGTCCCCCCTCCAGCGACCGGAACGTGGGCATCATTCGATCTCCGGCACTCATGAGCGCTCGTCCGATTGCACGGCGACGGTACGAGAGTCAAGGATGTGCAGTTTTTTTGTCACGGTGACTAAAACGTGGCACAGGGCGGGGAGGGCGTCAATCCCCGTGCAGCGGTTCTCATTTGAGGATTCGATTCCAGTTTGCACGCGCCCGGCGCCTGCAAGCGCCGCCCGACGAGTATCGGTCGCTTTTGGATTTTCCGTTGTTCGTCACCAAAACGGGTATATAATTGCAGCGCGCTGAACCGGCGATGACGATCCCGGGTAGCTACTATTCCACTTTTTCTCGGTTTCGAGCCACGAAACCGGCGCGCCGTAGCAAAAAACCGACTTTTATGTAGTGTCTATTGCAAAATCCGACTTTTTTGTAGTTGACAGTTGCACCGCATCGGTGCATTATTGCCGGGTGAAGCGCGGCGACAACGACGCAAAAGAGTTTGGCATCCGGTTGCTCGTTCCAACCGGCGGTGTCGCCTCCGCGCTGTTCATCAGCGCGTTGTTCCTGATTCTCCTCGACGCGAACCCCGTTGCGGCGTATGGCGCCATGCTTCGGGGCGCCGTGGGGTCGACCTTCGGTTTGACCCAGACGCTCGTGAAGGCGACGCCGCTCTTGCTCGTGGGCCTGGGTATCTGCATCGCCTTCCGCGCGCGGTGCATCAACATCGGCGGACGCGGCCAGATGATCGCCGGTGCCCTGCTCGCGACCTCCTTCGCGTTACGATTTGGCGCGTGGCCGCGGCCGGTTCTGATCGCCACCCTGATCATCATGGGATTTGTAGGTGGAGCGGTGTGGGGATTTCTGCCGGGGTTCCTGAAGGCGCGCTTTGCGGTCAACGAGATTCTCACCACCATCATGATGAACTCGATCGCGCTCCAACTCATGAACTTCCTTCTCCAGGGACCTTTGATGGACCCGGCGGGTATCGAGGCGGGAACCTTTCTCGCGCAATCGGCGCGGCTGCCGGAGGCGGCGCGCCTGGCGCGACTCGTTCCGAGGACGCTCCTCCATTCGGGTATCTTTGTTTCACTCGCGATGGCCGTAGTGGTTTACGTTTTTCTCTGGCGAACAACGCTGGGCTACCGTGTTCGCGCGACCGGACTCAACCCGCACGCTTCGCGGTACTCCGGAATAAACGTCTCTATCCACCAGGCGCTCTCGCTCACCCTCGCCGGTGGACTCGCCGGCATGGCCGGCGCGATCGAGGTCATGGGCGTTCATTACCGCCTTGTGGAGGAGTTCACGAGTGGGTACGGATTCACCGGCATCGTCGCGGCGCTGCTCGGGTGGCTCCATCCACTGGGTCTTATTCCCGCCTCGCTCTTCTTCGGCGGGTTGCTCATCGGGGCCGACACGATGCAGCGGGCGGTACAGGTGCCCTCGGCGCTTGTAAACGCAATACTCGGGCTCGTCGTCCTCTTTGTTTCGAGTTCCGCCGTCTGGACGCAGCAGTGGATTCGCCGAATCCGGGCGCGCGGGGAGGTTTCGTCGTGAACGAAATCCTCTCAGCGACCGTGATCACGGGGATGCTCAACACGATGTTCACGCTCGCGACGCCATTGCTCTTTGCGGCGCTCGGTGAAACGTTCGCGCAGAAATCGGGCGTGGTGAATCTCGGCGTCGACGGCATCATGCTGATGTCCGCCTTCGCCGCATTCTACGTCGTTCTCCAGACGACCAACCTCTGGCTCGGGTTACTGGCGGCGGTGGCGGTCGGCTTCGGAATGGGCCTGATCATGTCGTTTGTCAGCGTCACAATGAAGGCGGAACAGGGGGTGAGCGGAATCGGGTTGCAGATGTTTGGCCTCGGGATGTCCAGCCTTCTTTTCAAGGTCATGGTTGGAACGGTCAAGACAGTTTCCGGTTTCCCCCGTCTCGAGATTCCGTTGCTGAGCCGGATTCCCTTTTTTGGCCCGGTGTTCTTCAACAGCAACATTCTCGTCTACATCGCCTTCGCGCTCGTCCCTATTTGCTGGTGGATACTCGAGCGGACGACGATCGGGTTGATGATAAAAGCGGTGGGCCAGAACCCCGCCGCCGCCGACTCCCGGGGGATCAACGTCGATCTGGTCCGGTACGGGAGCGTCTGTTTCGGCGCCATACTCGCCGGCGTTGCCGGTGCGTCGATTTCGATTTCGATCGTGAACCTCTTCCAGGACAACCTCACCGCCGGCCAGGGCTTTATCGCGGTGGCCCTCGTCTACTTCGGGGGATGGACACCGATCGGCGTCATGTTCGGGGCGTTGCTTTTCAGCGTGGCAAACTCCTTTCAGCTCTGGATGCAGGTTCTTGGCGTCAACGTGCCGGCGAGTATCGCCAATATGTTGCCCTACGTGCTCACTATCGTGGCGTTGACGGTAACCGTGTACCGCGGCCGCGCACCGGCGGCACTGAATCGACCCTTTCTTAGAGGAGAGAACTGACAGGGAGCAAAACCAACGCCGGGAAACGCCGCCATCGGGCGGCGTCGGCGAAAGAAAGCACATCTCGTTCAAGGAGGACGGAATGAAGACGAGGCAATTTGCGTGTGTTGTTGTGATGTTGCTGGTTGCGGCGATGACCGTATCGGCTTCCGGGCAGGCGGAACCAATGGCCGATGACGAAGGCGCGTTTCGCATCGCCGTTGTGATGCCGAGCGCGACAACGGATACGGCGTTCAGCCAGTCCATGTACTCGGCGCTTGTCACGGTCCAGGAGGAGATGGGAGGCGAGAGCGCCATCGAGCTCGTCTACTCGGAGACGATGTTCGTCGTACCCGACGCCGCCGCGGCGGTTCGAGACTACGCAACCCAGGGCTACGATCTCATCGTCGCCCACGGATCGCAGTACGGATCGTTCATTCAGGATATGGCGCCGGAGTTCCCGGAAACGGCCTTTGCCTGGGGCACCGATGTCAACACCTTTGGGTTGGATAACGTCTACGCCTACACGGCAGCCGCCGAGCAGGGTGGCTACGTCAACGGTGTCATGGCCGGCATCATGAGCGCCGGCGGGCAGATCGGCGTGACCGGTCCCGTCGAAGTTGGCGACGCGCGAACCTACATCAGTGGGTTTGTCCAGGGTGTCGAGTCGGTGAACCCCGCCGCTCAAGTTTCGCAGACGTGGACCGGCTCCTTTTCCGACGTGGCGTTGATGACCGCAGCGGCTCAGACTCATATTGCAAACGGCGCGGATGTCCTGACCGGTTCGTCCCAGTCCGTCGTCGGATCGATCGGAGCGGCCCAGGAGGCGGGCGATGTCCTCTGGTTCGGGACGCAGGCGGACCAAACGTCGCTCGCACCGGAACTGGTCGTCGCGTCGCAGGTCTACGATTGGACCGATATGCTCACTGAGATGATCGAGAACGCGAAGAGCGGCGTCTACGGTGGGGAGGCGTACGTCCTGACGCTCCAAAACGGCGGTCTCAAGATCGGCTACAACGACGGGTTTGATATTCCCGCCGAAGCGATCGACGCGGCCGAAGCGGCGATCGCCGGCATCATCGACGGTTCCATCGTCGTCGAGCCGTAACCGAGCGAACGCACCTTGTTGGAACGAATGCGCGGGCGGTTGGCCCGCGCATTCGCTCAATAACGAAAAACGGGAGCACATGGCATACACTCCACCGATCGCCGCCCGAATCGACCACATGGAGATGGTCGACATAGTCAAACAGTTCCCGGGGGTCCGCGCGAACGATCACGTCTGTTTGGACGTTCACGCCGGCGAAGTCCATGCGATCCTCGGCGAAAACGGCGCCGGCAAGAGCACCCTCATGCGCCAGCTCTACGGTATGTACCAACCCGACGAGGGCGAGATACGCATCAATGGAGAGCCGATAGCGTTCCGTAAACCGTTGGACGCCATCCGCGCCGGCATCGGAATGATTCACCAGCACTTCATGTTGGTACCGACGATGACTGTGGCCCAGAACGTCGCCTTGGGACAGCCTTCAACACGCGGAGTCAGGCTCGATCTGGACGTTGTGAGCGAGCGCATCGTGCGTCTCTCCGAGGAGTACGGCCTCGCCGTGGAGCCGGACGCCGCCATCTGGCAGTTGTCGGTGGGCGAGCAACAGCGGGTGGAAATTCTCAAAGCCCTCGACCTCGGTGCCAGTCTTATCATTCTCGACGAACCGACGGCGGTGCTGACGCCCCAGGAAGTCAGCGATCTCTTTGCGACGTTAAAGCGGATGGTCGCGGAAGGGCACTCGCTCCTCTTTATCTCCCACAAGCTGCACGAAGTACTCGAGGTGAGCGACCGCGTTACCGTCCTCCGCGACGGCGTCACGGTGGGTACCCGTCCCACAAACGATACTTCCCGCGACGAGCTGGTGAAGATGATGGTTGGCCGCGACCTCAAACGGCACGAGCACCGCGCGGTCGGGTGCGGCGACGACGGACTCACGATCTCCGCGCTTCACGTCGACGGCGACCGCGGTGAAGAGATCGTTCGCGGTGTCGACCTCACCGTTCGCTGCGGCGAAATTCTCGGCATCGCCGGCGTTTCCGGGAACGGGCAGCGCGAACTGGCGGAAGCTCTCGCGGGAATGCGGCCGATAACCGCCGGTACCGTGGTCATTCACGGCAACGACCTCACCCACGTTGGACTCAACGAGCGCGTAAAGGCGGGATTGTCGTTTATCCCCGAGGAACGAATGCGGGACGGCGCCATCGGCGAGTTCACCGTCCAGGAAAACGTCTTCCTCCGTGATCACGAATCGCCGGAGTTTCGTCGGGGCCCCTTTCTGCGGTTCGGTGACATGGCGCGCCACGCCTCCCGGCTGGTAGAAGAGTACGCCGTAAAAACGCCGACACTGGATACACCGTTGAAAAACCTCTCCGGCGGGAACATCCAGAAACTGATACTCGCGCGGGAACTCTCGCGGAGACCAACGGTGCTCATCGCCGCACAGCCGACGCGCGGCGTAGACATCGGGGCTACTGAGTACATCCATAAGACGCTGCTCGAGCAACGTGACGACGGGACGGCTATCCTTTTGATCTCAGAAGACCTCGACGAGATTCTATCGCTGGCGGACCGCGTCGCCGTCATCTACAACGGGCGAATCGTAGGAACGGTTGACCGCGCGGTCGCGGAGCCCCACTCCATCGGCTTGCTCATGGCGGGGATCTACGAGT
The DNA here is from genome assembly GCA_028282545.1 of Spirochaetales bacterium. Classification (GTDB taxonomy): domain Bacteria; phylum Spirochaetota; class Spirochaetia; order DSM-27196; family Alkalispirochaetaceae; genus JANQHT01. The sequence continues at coordinate 6,423 of JANQHT010000077.1, read as the reverse complement.
AGCCGCGTGTTCGCGTCGGAGCCGTCAGCGATCGCCCCACCGCGACTCAAGGACGCTGGAGCCGGCTCGCATTGCCAATAGCAGCGCATCCTGGTCCAGCGGGAGAGCGAGGCAGCGAACCCCCACGGCGTTGAACACCCCGGAGGCGATGGCGGGGCTTATCGGGATGGAACTTATCTCGCCGACGCCCTTTGCGCCGTACGGACCTTCGGTAACGGGGTGTTCAACGATGTGATTGGTGATTTCCGGCATCATCGTGATGTTGGGCATTTTGTATTGGCCCAGTCTTCGCGTCCACGGGATTCCGTCATGCTCGATGTAGTGCTCGGTGAGCGCGTTCCCCAAACCCATGACGATTCCACCTTCCAGTTGTCCCGTCAGACTCAAGGGATTGACGGCGCGCCCGACGTCGTGCGCCGCGACTACCTTTTCCACGGCAACCTCGCCCGTCTCGACATCCACGGAGACGAGCGCGGCGTGGACCGCGAAGGAGAACGCGAAGTGCATGTCGCCGCCCGTTCCGAGGGGCTGCGTCTTTGGCGCCTCATAGACGTGTCGAACTCGCGTCGGTTCACCGGCTTCCTCAAGAAGGGTGACCGCCTCCGCGAATGACATGAGGACATCACTCCCCCGGGCGACCGATCCATCCCGTAACACGATGCACGATGCGTCACCGCCGGCACGCGTCGCGACCGCTTCGCGGACGCGACCGGCTATGTCGCGGGCGGCGTAGCGCGCCGCATTTCCGCTCACAAACGTCTGGCGACTTGCGGTCGTGGGTCCACCGTCCGGCGTGAGGTCGGTATCCATCACCAGGACTTCGACGTCCGCAAAGGGCAAACCCAGTTCCTCTGCCACGCACGCCGCGAGAACGCCGATGAGGTTCTGACCCATCTCGGCGCTGCTCGTTCGAACCGCCGCACGTCCGTCCGCGAACACTTCCACCTCCGCCTCCGCCCGATCGGGTGCTCCGCCGCCCAGACCGGTGTTCTTGTACCCGGCGGCGATTCCCCATCCGAGTCGTTTGCCGCCCACTCGGTGGCTTTCCCAGAAGGAATCGGCGTTCGGCGCGTTCTCCTCGTGCCAGACGCGGATGTCGTCCGTGACCTTCTGGAGGCACTCCACCAACCCGACGCTTTCGCGAAGAAGTTGCCCCGTTGCCGTAACCGTCCCCACCCTCATCGCGTTTTTCATCCGCAGCTCAACCGGATCAACGCCGAGTTTCTCGGCCAACAGGTCCATCGTGCTTTCAACGGCGAACGCCGATTGCGTAACACCAAAACCGCGAAAGGCGCCGCAGGGGGCGTTGTTGGTGTACATCGCGTAGCAATCGATCTTCGCGTTCTCCACCGCGTAGGGCCCCGTTGCGTGGGTGGTTGCCCGGGTCATCACTTTCTCGCCGAGGCTCGCGTAGGCGCCGCTGTCCCCGTACAGCTCCGCCTCAACCGCGACGATTCGCCCCTCCCGGGTCGCGCCCGTTTTTATCCGGATTTGTGTTGCGTGGCGCTTGGGATGGAATCGAAGGCTCTCCTCGCGATCGTAGAGAATCTTGACCGGCCTGGACGTGGCACGCGCCGCCAGGGCCGCGTGGATCTGGGCGGCAATGTCCTCTTTGCCGCCAAAGCCGCCGCCCATCACGGTGCCCCGGATCCGGACGTCCGTTTCCGCCATCGCGAGAGAATCGGCCACCTGGCTCCGGTCGCTATACGGAATCTGACTGCCCACGTAGATGGTCAACGTGGCGTGATCGGCGTCGTACCCCGCCGGTACGGCCACGGAGCACTCCGGTTCCATAAACGCGTGTTCCGTCCGGGGCGTCCGATACGTTTGTTCGACAACGACGTCCGCTTTTGCGAAACCGTCGTCCACGTCGCCGTGACGGACGGCGATATGTTTCAGAAGATTCCCCGTCGGTCGATCGGGGTGGAGGACCGGAGAGTATTCCTTGCGCGCTTCCACGGGGTCGGTCACTGCAGGAAGGACGTCGTATTTCACATCGATCAAATCGATCGCATTCCGCGCGGTTTCGAGCGATTCGGCTACGACAAGGGCGATCGGGTCGCCGAAATACCGCGCGGGATTGACGCCGCCGGCAAAGACCGGCCAGTCGTGTTCAACGAGACCGTGGCGTTCGTTGCCGGGAACGTCCCGGTGGGTCAGAACCGTGACTACTCCGGGAACCGCCGTCGCAGCGTCCGTCTGAATCGAGAGAACCTTCGCGTGAGCGTGGGCGCTGCGGAGTGTGGCGCCGAAGAGCATGCCTTCGAACGCCAGGTCGTCGGCAAAGATGGCCGATCCGGTTACCTTCGCGACGGCATCCGGGCGGACCAGAGGGCGACCAACCGCCGCCAACGGATCGACGACGTGGGGTAGCTCGGGGGGCGGCAGCACCCCGGTGCGCATTTTGACGGCGGCCGCCTTCACCGCGCCGACGATAGAGGCGTACCCCGTGCACCGGCACAGCGTGTCCTTCAAGGCCGTTGCGATCTCCCCGTCGTTGGGATTCGCGTTCTCGTCAAGGAGCGATTTCGCCTGCATGACAAAACCGGGCGTGCAAAAACCGCACTGCGTTGCGCCGTACTCCGCGAACGCTTCCTGTAGCGGATGGAGTTCGTCGGACGATTGCGCGTCCTGATACGAACCGGCGACGCCTTCGATGGTTTGGACGTCCGCGCCGGACGCCTTGAGAACGGGATAGACGCACGAATCGACGCTTCTGCCGTTCACGATCACGGTACACGCACCGCACTCGGCTTCGCCGCAGGCGACTTTTGTGCCGGTCAGCCCGAGGTCTCTCCTCAGAAAATCCGCGAGGCTCCGGTGCGAAGGTACCTCCCTCGCGTACCGGACACCGTTCACGGTCATTTCAATCCTCGGCATCGCCGTCCTCCTCGGTACCCAAGCGGGGGAACCCTCCGTAGCCGGCCCGGGCAAGGGCCCGCCCGATCACACGCGTCAACAACACCGGCACCATTTCGTACCGGTACTCTCTCGTTGCGCGGAACGCGCTCGTGCGGAACGTGGAGTTGTCCTGCACCAACCGAATCGTCTCGCGGAGGTTTGTCTCTGAGGGCTCCTTCCCCGAAAGGAACGTTTCCGCCTCGACCGCGCGGACCGGAACCGGTCCGGCGGGACCTACGGCGATAGCCGTGGCGTCGACCGTCCCGCTTGCTTTGTCCCAGGAGATCGCCGCCGCGGCGGCGAGCATCGGCAGCGCGACGCCCTGGGGGCGCATGATCCGGTCAAAGGCGCTGCCGTGGTTGTCGCCCGATTTCGGAAAACGAATCGCTCCGATGAACTGGTTGTGATCGAGCGTGTTTGTGCCCGCGCCGGCGAAAAGTGTGTGCAGTGGGCGCCACGTGCCGTTCGCGCCGCCGTCTCCCCCCAGGACGAGAACCTCCGTCTCTAACACGAGCAGACCCGTTGTTCCATCCGCCGCGGGAAGGGCGTGGGCGAGGTTGCCACCGATCGTTGCGACGTTGCGAACCTGCGGACCGCCCACGACCGAAGACGCTTCCGACAGAGATGTCCCGTGGCGGCGGACGAGAGGATCTACCGCGATCGTTCCGTGGGTTGCCCCTGCGCCGATGACGATCTTGTCGCCTTCCTCGACGATCCGATCGACTCCCGGAAGCGCCGTGATGTCCACGACGGCCTGCGGTCGCTCCGCGTCGGCGCTGCGGAGATCGAGGATCAGGTCCGTGCCGCCGGCGATTATCCTGGCCCGCGTTCCGTAGCGGTCTATCAGGAAGAGCGCCTCCTCGCGAGAGGAAGGTCGGAAGTAGGAGTCCCACGTATCCATCACTATATCATGACCAAAAAGATCATCTTCGAAAAGCGGGTACAGGAGCCACGGTGATCGATACGTCGGAGCGGGCGATCCACGACGCGCCTTCACATACAGGTACACGATCGCTCCCGGATGTAGAATTTTGCGACGATTATTTGTCTATATCTACAAACACCTTCTTCACACCCCACCCATCTCCCGGCATCGCCCTGCGCATAAACTCGTCGAACATCGGGACGGTGAAGGCGGTGTTGCCGTGGCCGGGGCTCCAGATCATCCCTTTATCGATGAGGTTTCTGCGTACGAGAGCTACCGACTGGATCGCGCGTTTTGTCGCGGCGGCGATCGCGCCCGAGCGATGGGGGCCCAGTTTCAGTTCCGTCATGGCGCGTTCGTCTTTCGAAAGCACCACCAATCCCGCATCGTGGAGGCGGGCGTCGATGATTTCGCGAGCTTTCTGTTCGGGTGTCTGGTTCGGCAAACCGGGTCCGTCCTATAAAATCTCCATTTTTTTACGAAAAATACCACATGTATATACCATAGGTCGCGCGAGGGATCGAAGCGGAAAGCCCGCAGGAGCCGCCCGGCGAACAGGGCGATCGGGAGTGAGCCCGTTGCGAGCCGGCAACAGCGGCGACGAGGACTTGGAGCGAAGAGCCCGGTCACCGCTCCGACAGTGATTCGGGCACGGCACTGAACAGCGGGTGCTGTCGTACGCCGGCGGCGGAGACAAGATCCGGCTGGGGGCTTCGCGGGTGCGCGGAATACCCGGGGCCGCGACCGGAGGTTTTCGTGGCGTGGCACTTTGCAGACGCGCTTGCAGTTGGGCCGAGAAGTCCGGCTGAAGTGCCCGGGCCGCGTTCAACGATCCGTCGAAGCCGTCACGCCCACGAAAACCTTCGAGGCAGCCATAATAGTAATAGAGGCAGTCTTCCCGTTGAAGGATCATCAGCGTTTTTCCCACCCGCCGCCGGTGTCCAGTACATACTACGGAGCGGGGACGCGCCCAGCGGCAACCGCTACACCATCCCCCGCGGATCGAGCAGCTCCGCGATCTTCTCATCTGAAAGCAACCCACTCTCCCGAACCACCTCGCGAATTTGTCGCTTCTCCCGGTACGCCTGATAGGCGAGCTTGGCCGCCGTGTCGTAGCCGATCTCCGTGGCCAGGGGCGTCACCAATGCCAGGGACCATTCGATCCAGAAGGTGAGGCGCTCCTCGTCCGCCTCCAGGCCGCGGATCGCGCGATCCGCCATGGCGCGGCACGTGTTTTTCATCAGGTCGATCGACGAGAGCGTTTCCAGGGCGATTAGGGGATTCATCATGTTGAGTTCCAGCGGGCCGTTCTGCCCGGCGATCGTCACCGACACCGCCTTGCCGTTTACGTAGGCCGCCGCCTGGATGACCATTTCCGGAATGACCGGGTTCACCTTGCCCGGCATGATCGAACTGCCCGGTTGCAGCGTGGGAAGTACAATCTCTCCCAGCGCGCCCCGGGGGCCGCTCGCCAGGATACGGAGGTCGTTGGCGATCTTCATCAGGCTGGTGGCGAGCACGTTGAGCGCACCCATCAGCTCCACCTGGGCGTCCCGGGCCGCGATCGCCTCGAACTTGTTGGGCGCGGTGACAAAGGGGAGGCCCGTCTCCGCGGCGATTGCCACCGCCACCCGCTCGGGAAAATCCGGATGCGTGTTGATACCGGTGCCGAGCGCCGTGCCCCCCAGCGCGAGTTCTTCGAGGTTGCCTCGAGTAGCGCGGATTCGCTCGGAGGCCTTCTCGATCTGTGTCCGGTAGCCGCTGAACTCCTGACCCAGCGTCATGGGGACGGCGTCCTGCAGGTGCGTTCGGCCCAGTTTCACCAGCTTTGAGAATGCCCGTTCCTTCTCTCCCAGGGCGGTTGCCAGGTGGTCCACGGCGGCGAGAAGCTCTTCGAGTTCAACGCGGTTGGCGATGTGGATTGCGGTTGGTATCACGTCGTTGGAGGACTGGCCGCGATTGACGTGATCGTTAGGATGGACCGGCGATCGCGTTCCGCGCGGCTCTCCCAGCGTCTCGTTGGCGCGATTGGCGATCACTTCGTTGATGTTCATGTTCCAACTGGTGCCGCTCCCCGTTTGAAAGACGTCGATCGGAAAGTGGTCGTCCCATGTTCCTGCGCCGACTTCGTCGGCGGCCGCCCGGATCGCCGTGGCAAGGTCCAGCGGAATCGTTCCCAAATCGCCGTTCACCGCCGCGGCGCACCCCTTGATTGCGGCCAGGGCCCGGATCATCGGCGTTGGTATGCGCATGGGGGAGACGCCGAAGTTCTCCACCGCCCGTTGCGTCTGTGCGCCCCAATAGGCCCACTCGGGAATGGACACTTCGCCCATCGAATCGGATTCAACTCGCACGTTATCGTTCATCGTCCCTTCCTCGTTGTTGTCGCCGCATTCTTTGCATGAATATCTTAGTCATAATAACGGGAGCAACAAATGGCAAATATCGCAATTATCGGGAGCGGCAACGTGGGCGCCAATACGGCCTTTTTTGTCGCAGAGAAGAACATCGGCAGCGTTCTTATGTTTGACCTCCAGGAGGGACTCGCCGCAGGGAAGGCGCTGGACATGATGGAGGCGGCTCCCGTCAGGGGCTAC
>JANQHT010000070.1 GCA_028282545.1 Spirochaetales bacterium | reverse complement strand
ACCTCCGGGGCTATGTACACGGCGGTGATCCGAAAATCGCCGGTCAGGGTGATCCGAACCATGTCGCCGCCGGCACTTCCGGTGGCCTCGATGTTCTTGATTCGTTCCTGGGCCTCGCTGAGTTTGCCCTGCAGCTCCTGAACGTTCTTGAAAAGATCCATGGGGTTCACGATTCATCCTCCACGATTTCGCCCCGAAAGACGCGTCTCACCATCTCTACCTGGGGGTCAACGGATTGATCCTGCGCCCCGGCGTCGTGTTCGTCCAGGGTTTGGAGCGTAACGGTAAGGTCGGGCATCTCAAGCGCATCTCGAGCGCCGGCGACGATCTCGTCCCGTTCGTTCTTGGCGGTTGTCGCATCGAAGTTGGAACGAAAGACGATCGCCAAAACGCCCTCCTCGAGGTGCCATAGAATCGCCGTACTCAGGATCGACGCCACGCTAATGCGGTTGGTTCGGAACCCGCGGATGACGTTTTCCACCTGATCGGCGGAAATACCGATCAGTTCGGGCGGTGTCGCCACCGGTTCGTCATCCTCCGCTGTGTCGTGTGACACGGAGTTCCCCGTGGTCACCCCCGGAGCGCGATCAAGCTCCCCCCGGAGCGTTTCGAGCCGGCGGACGAGTTCCGCCGGATAGACGAAGTCGCGCAGCGAACAGAGCCTACTCACAGCCAGCTCCAGGTCGAAACGCTGGTTGACGCTGTACCGGATATCTCGATAGAGCGTCAGCATCGCGTCGTTCGCCATTTCGAGCTGCGGAACGGTAAAGGTCGTCCTGGCGCGTTCGCTGAGCCGTTCCGCGGAGAGGGCGAGCACCGAGTCCCGGGTTATCCCCGCGGCCACAAGGAGGAGCGCCCGGAAATAGTCGGCCAGATCAACGACGATTCGTTCCACCGATATCCCGGCGGAGATCCCGTCGGCCACCACGCCCAGCGCAACCGCGGCGTCACCGTCGGCAACGGCGTCCACCAGGGCGGTAAGCCGTTCCGTTCCGAGCAGCCCCATCTTCTCGTGAATGCCGGACAGGGTGATCGCTCCGTCGGAAAACGCAGCGACCTGGTCAAAAAGCGTGTAGGCGTCGCGGAGACTCCCCGTTGCTTCCTTTGCGATCCACGCGAGCGCTTCCGGTTCCGCCGTGACGTCGATCTCCCGCGCCACGTCGCCCAGGAGTCCGACGATTCGCTCGTGGTCGATCAGGCGAAAGGTAAACTGCTGGCACCTGCTCCGGATCGTTGCCGGAACCTTGTGAATTTCCGTGGTTGCGAAGATGAATACAACGTACGGCGGCGGTTCTTCGATCGTCTTCAGGAGCGCGTTGAATGCGCTCGTTGAAAGCATGTGGACTTCGTCGATGATGTAGATCTTGTACCGGGAGCTGTTGGGGGCGAAGAGGACTTCATCCTTGATCTGCCGGACGTCGTTGACGCTGGTGTTGGAGGCACCGTCGATCTCAATGACATCAAGTGCCGTACCCCGGGCGATATCGTCGCTGCCCGGGTAGTCGTCGCACGCTTCGGCGCTCGGTCCGTCGGGGCAGTTAAGGGCTTTCGCGAGGATGCGCGCCGCCGACGTTTTGCCGACACCCCGGGGGCCGGAGAAGAGAAAGGCGTGGGCGATCTGCCCGGCAGCGATGCTCTTCTTGAGGGTGGAGACGACAAACTCCTGACCCACGAGGTGGTCAAATGTTTGCGGCCGTCGGCGGGTGGCGGTTACTTCGTACGTCATAGACAAAAAAAGCCCCTCCGGCTCAATTCAAGCGGTCTGCGGCACAACTGCCGGTCGCTTACCGCTGCTTCCTTCCGGACCTGACGGAGTTGGGCGATGACAGCTTGCACAGGGCCTGAATCTCAACACCGAAGGGGCGGAAGCGGAGAGAGGGGGATTCGAACCCCCGGTACCCGGTTAGGGTACAAACGCTTTCCAAGCGTTCACCTTCGGCCACTCGGTCACCTCTCCAGAGGTTTCGGAGAGGGTGGGATTCGAACCCACGGTACGGAACAAGCCGTACAACAGATTTCGAGTCTGCCCGATTCAACCACTCTCGCACCTCTCCGACTGTGCAGTTGCGTATACTACTTGCGAACGCCTTCGAAAATCAACCGCGCCGTTGCGCGTACAGCAGTTCGAAGGAAGAACAAAACGCTTGGCTTCGCTCCGCTGCAGAGACGCGTTTTGTTCTTGCTGAGAATTGTTATTGCGCGCGCGAAAAGGCGTCGTCGATGCGATCGATCGCCCAGTCCACCGTTTCCCCGTCGATTACCAGGGGCGGGGCGAAACGGATGATGTGGTCGTGCGTCTCCTTGCAGAGCAGGCCCCGCGCCTTGAGCGCCTCCGTGAACCGCCGTGCGCCGCCGGCGCTTGGGTCGAGTTCCAGCGCCATGAGCAGACCGCGACCCCGCGCTTCACGAATCGTATCCGGATTCCGACCGGCGATCGTCTGCAGTCCCTTCAAGAAACGTCGTCCCATCCGGGCGGCGTTTTCGATCATCCCCTCTTCCAAGAGAACACGAATCGCCGCGCGGCCGATTGCGGCGGCGAGAGGATTCCCGCCGAAGGTGCTGCCGTGCTGACCCGGCTGCAGGACGTCCATTACCTCCGTGTTCGACAGGACCGCCGAGATCGGGTAGAAGCCGCCGGAAAGTGCTTTCCCGATCACCGTGAGGTCCGCCTCGATTCCGTCGTGCTCCTCGGCGAGCAGCGTTCCGGTCCGGCCCAGACCGGTCTGAATCTCGTCGAGGATGAGCTGGATACCCGTTTCGTCACAGAGGGCTCGCAGGTCACGGAGATAGCCCTCGGGAGGAATGATGACACCCGCCTCGCCCTGGATCGGTTCGGCGAGGATCGCCACCGTACGATCTGATACGGCCCGGGCTGCGGCGTCGATGTCGCCGAACTGGACGAGACGGAACCCCTTTGGAAACGGACCGAACCCCCCAAATGAATCGGGGTCGGAGGAGAAACCGACGAGCGCAATCGTTCTTCCGTGGAAGTTGCGGTTGCATACGATAATCTCGGCCTCCCCCGGAGGAATGCCGCGTGCGTCGTAGCCCCACTTGCGGACGATCTTGATCGCGCTCTCAACCGCTTCCGCGCCGCTGTTCATCGGCAGCACCTTGTGGGAGTTGGTGAGTTCGCACAATTCCCGGTAGAACTCACCAAGCTGGTCGTTTCGGAAGGCCCTGGAGGTAAGGGTCAAACGTCGAGCCTGGGTTTCCATGGCCGTTAGGATCGTCGGGTGGCAATGCCCCTGGTTTACAGCGGAGTAGGCGGAGAGGCAGTCCAGATAGCGTTTTCCCGCGACGTCCCAGACCCAGACGCCCTCGCCGCGTTCCAAGACGACGTCGAGGGGTTTGTAGTTACGTGCGCCGAACCGTTCTTCGAGCGCGATGAGGCGCGATGCAGCGTGGTCTTTTGGTAGAACCATAGGCGACAGGTAGCGCGATCGCGCTGACCTGTCAAGCGTTGCAAGACAAGGTGATCGTCACCGAGGCGCCGCCGTTGGAGTACAGTTCAACGGACCCGCGGTGTTGTGAGGCCAAGGCGTGCGTTGCGATGAGTCCAAAGCCGCGTGTTTCCCCGGACAAGACCGACTCGGGCAGGCCCGCGCCGTTGTCCGACACCGTTACGCGGATCGACCGCTCGGAACCACACTGCATAGATACCGTTATCTGCGGATCCGAGGTTGCTGCGAAGGCGTATTTGACGGAATTGGTGACCAGCTCGTTGATGATTGTACCGACCGATATCGCCATCCGTGCCGAAACGGTGCACCGGTCCAGATTCAGATCAACGGCGGTTTCCGGCGGAACGATCGCACTCCTGAGATCTTCGGTCAGCTCCCGGACGAACTGGCTGAGTTCGACGTTGCCGGAGACGTTGTCAACGGATAGACGTTCATAGACGCGCAGCATGACGTCTATCTGGGCCGCCGCCTGCAGGAGCGGCGCACAAGTGGCGGCATCCTGGTCCGTCGCGGCCCGGATGCCGAGCGTGGCCTTCACGATTGCCAGGTCGTTCTTGATACGATGCTGAACTTCGCGAACGGACATCTCCCGCTCATCCACATCGCGACGGTACGTCTCTCGAAGGCGGAGGTGGCGCTCTTCCTGCTCCACCGCGTGCGCAAGCGTTTCGATTGCGTCTACGTCGGAGTCGGTGAAATCCCGCGGTACGGTGTCGACAACGCAGAGCGAACCGATTGGAACGCCGTCAACCACCACGGGGAACCCGATGTAGGCGTGAAGGCCGTAGGTGGAGACGTTTCTGTCGGTCTGTGCGAATTCCGATTGGTCGATCTCCCCGATGACAACCGGTTTGTCGGCGCCTTTGATCGTTGCCTCGTAGCAGATGTGGCCGTTGGGATTGTCGCTTCTCGGAGCGTCCGGCGGAAGGTGGTGGTCCGCCCAGGTGACGAGAAACTCCGCCTCGTCATCCAGACGGTTGTAGAGCGACGCGACACCGCCAATAACTTCCGCGGTTCTTCGTACGATCGTATGAATATTGGCCTCCGGATCGAATCCCAGGTCGCCGAATATCTCGTTGATGATGCGCGGCTGCTCGGCGGCCTCCGGTGGTACGATGCGATCGTGGGTCGTTTCACTCTCAGCGTGGCGATTCCGTGTGCGCCGTAAGAGCCGCCGCATGGCGTGGCGAAGGACCGCCGGCGGACTCGATCGATCGTATACGTGCACACCCGGTGGAGTCGTGGGCTGAACCGGAACAGAAGCACTCATGGGGGCTGAACGGAGGTACAGGATCGGCGCCGGTCCCAGGGAACGGAAATCCCGCATCAACTCTCCGGCGGTACCGTTTTGTACCCGTTTGTCATCCACTACGATGAGGTCAAAGGGCGTTTGGGAACGCGCCGCGGCGAGCGCCGCCGCCGGTTCAGACGCCACGTACCATGAATGTGTAGATGTTCCGCCGTCGCGGATTGTGTCTACGAGTTCGTTGTCAGCGACGCAGAGCAAGGCGGACAGGGCATCCCTCCCGGTTCCATTGTGTACCGGTTCCGCACCGTCGGCAATAGGAATTTCCCAATATAGTGAACGGTACCGCGCGTTATGGGTGTGTTGGGTATGCGCCCCGGAGGAATTGGTGACGCGGGGCGTGCCAATCTACATCGCGGGACCGGCCGGCAACCCGCGCGGAGTAAGGTAGGAATGGTCGAACGCACCGCAGCAATTCGCGGCCCCGGTCCCATGGCTGACACCGGCCGTTCTCCAAAAAGAGCAAAGGCGAGAAGCAGAGAAACCTGCCTCTCGCCTTCCTGTTTGAGCCGGCTACAACGGCCGGACCGTTTCACCGTTCCGTCTAGAACTCGACGTCGTCAAACTCCGACAACGAGGATAGGTCTTCAAGCTTGTCCTCGTGGGCACTGACCGAAAGAGACGGCAGGTCGTTGTCGTAGATGCTCAAGATCTTCGTTTCGATTGCATCTACCAGCGTCTGGTTCTGCGACGAGAAGGCGAGATATGCGGGGAGTTTTCCGCCCGTTGTCGTCAGGAAGGGCGCCTTTACCACGATCTCCCTCTGGTTGGCGAAGTCCCACACGTAGTTTTCACTCAACCATACGCCGTCCATAAAGACGTCGTCGGTATCCACCGCGCCGTCGTCATCGACATCGATGTAATACGAATAGCTGGTCCATGACCAGGATTGCTCTTTGCCGTCCGCGTCGGTCCAGGTATCGTTCCAGGTGGTGCCCTCTTCACGGATGACCGATTTGCCGTCGTAGACGCCGGTGAGCGGCAGCAGGTGCTTCAAGGGATAGCGGTCTTCGAAGTAGTACGATCCGCCAAAGATCGTTTTTCGCGCGGGGATCTGGTAGCCGATCTCGTACTTCGTACGCCACACGGAGGTACTCGGGGGCGCATCGACGATAATGTAGGTGCTGCTTTCACTCCAGTTATACACCGCGTCACCCTCGGCCCAGCTTGAGCCCGCTTTGAAATACGGCGTATATGCTTGCGAAGTCAACTGGGTGTCGGTACCCGTATCAAGCACGTTGTCACTGCTTACGTACTGCGTCAGTGTGCCGCTTTCCCAAACGTCGAATAACCAAACTTCGGCAGGGGCGATCTCAAAGCTGCTGATGATATTAAAACCCCACCCCTCTACCCAACTGATTCCACCGGCGCTGATGGCGGTGGTGCCCCAACTCTGTTGCAAGAGGCTGCCGTCACCGTTGTAGTACTCCTGGGATGCGTAGGAATCGCTGCCCCAGTTGCCGACCCCGATGACACCGCCCATCGTGTCGTCGCCCCACCCGATGCGTGTCTCCCCCCAGCCGCCGGAACCGTCGGAGTACCCGGACAGGATGGTGAGGGAACCGTCGTCGTTTGGAATCGACTGTGTGATGTCTTCATAACTGTAGGGACCGGATTCGGGATCCGAACCGGAGAACCGGCTCAGAAACAACGATTCGCCGGTAGCCGTCGCGAAGTTGGCGTAGATTTTTCCACTTTCAGCCCCGCCCTGTTCGAAGTTGGCCGTTACGGTCCAATCGTCTCCGTTACGGACTATGCGAATCCGGGCCCAAAAGGTGAACGACGTTCCAGTCTCAAGATACGTGGGCTCTGCATACCAGTAGACGGTAAGGTCGTTGTCGCTGCCGGCAAGCTTGAGGTTTCCCAGATCAAAGTCCGCTTCCATGAAATCCCGAACACCCAGATCGTATACAACGCCGAAATCGAGTTCCTGCTCATTTGCGATCTCACGGAGTTCATCGAGAAACGCCTCGGAGAGAAAATCGAGACCCGCGGCGTCTTTCATGTCGTACCAGCCCTGCGCCTTGACGTCCGGCAGGGCAGAAGCAGATACCGTCGTAACATCGCCCTGCGCCATAGCAATGACTGACGCGGACGCGGATCCGCCGGATCCGGCCGCCGATAGACTCGCCGGCAACTGAGCCTCGACCTCGGGGAGTTCTCGAAGATTCTGAGTTGCGACGCTCCCACCGCTACCTCCGGAACCCCCGCCACCTCCGGAGTCAGAGCCGAGCAGGGAGCACCCCGCAAGACTCAGGATGATCGCCGCAGAGAGGGGCAAAAACAAAAGATGGAAAGCGAGTCGGAATTGCTTCATGGTGATTCTCCTCCGCGGAACAACTTACATCAGCGGCGGGGTCTATTCCAACCAAGAATGGAAAAAAGCAAAGTCCAAACGAATTTTTAACCTTTATGATTTTGTTGGAGTTATATCGCTCTTTCCGGGTGCGATCCAAATTCGGCTGCCGAACGGTCGAACCGCGGCGTGATGCCGCGCTCCGGTTACATGGGCGAGCAGGAGCCGGAAGTTCCGACCAGCCCGCCTCCGCGTCCTGCCGCCGCCATCCTGGCTGGCTCTTCCTCGCCAGCTCGGCGGACGCTCCGATTCGAATCCACTCGGATACAAAAAACCCGGTAGATCCCTTCCGGGAACCTACCGGGCTACACAACGTGCCCAAGTGGACTCGAACCACCGACCTTTAGATCCGCAATCTAACGCTCTATCCAGACTGAGCTATGGGCACAACAATCACCGGAGAGGGTGGGATTCGAACCCACGGTACCCGGGTAGGGCACAACTCCTTAGCAGGGAGCCCGATTCGGCCGCTCTCGCACCTCTCCCCTGTTCAGCCTACCGCCGTAAAAACCGGAGAGAGTGGGATTCGAACCCACGGTACCTTGCGGCACAACGGTTTTCAAGACCGCCTCCTTCAACCACTCGGACACCTCTCCAGATTGCGGAACTATACTCAAGCGATTCTTGCTTTGTCAACGCGCGACACGGTATAAGAGGGCATGGCAGACAGCTCGCTTCCCCTCTTCACCGATCTCGAATTCACCGTCGCGACCTACGACATCGACTTCGCCGGCCACGTGAGCAACATCGTGTACCTGCGGTGGCTGGAGCTGCTGCGCCTGGAACTGCTCGCGCGTTTCTACCCGCTCCCGGAACTCATCGAAGTACGGACGATCCCGGTGGTGACGCGGTCGGATATCCGCTACCACCGATCGGTGGAACTCTTCGAGAAACCGGTCGGCCACATGTGGGTGGTCGAGCACGGTCGTGTCAAAGTGGCGCTACATTCGGAAATCACCGTCGCCGGCGAAGTGCGCGCCGCGGCCCGCCAGGAAGGCGTGTTTATCAACATGGACACCGGCCGCCCGGTTCGTCTGCCGGACCGTTTAGTCGAGCTTATCGAGACGTGGCCCGGGACAAGAAGTGAGTGAGAAAGCGTGTATACACCTCCCACGAGTGCGGTCCGTAGTTCCCGGCCATGACGTAGAGCGCCGGAATCTGGAGCGACCGGAGAAACGCATCGACCAAAAGGTCCCGCTGCAACATCTGCGCGGCGGACAGTTTGATCTGGGATGCCGACGGGAGTTCGTCCCGTTCGTACGGATCCGCGCCGGCCAGAACGATGGCGAGTCCCGGTACGGGGTGCGCCTTGAGCGCGTCAAGACCGATCCGGAGCTTCATCAGGTACTCTTCCTCTTCCCCTTCGCCGATCGGAACATCCACGTCGCTCGGTATGTGTGACGGGTTGGGCCGACCGTCGGGAAGCGTTTCCGGCTGATCCAGGGGCCATCCTGACGCCATGTGCTGGCTGAACGTCACTATCGACGCATCGCCGTCGGTGAGCGCCGCCGTACCGTCGCCCTTGTGGGCATCCACGTCAATGACCCACACCGACGTGATGTCGGCCGTGGCGAGCACGTCCCGCGCGGCGATCACGATGTCGTTGATAGGACAAAACCCAGATCCAAAATCGTACTGACCGTGGTGCATGCCGCCACCCAGGTAGAAACAGAATCCCGTCTTCAGAGCGAGGTGAGCCGCTTCAACGGTGCCCTGCGCGCTGCGCCTGGTTCGGTCGAAGAGATCGCACAGCGGCCGGCGCGCCGCGGCGGGATCGTAGCGGTGGTACGCACCGTTTTCGTCGATCAGCTCAAAGGTTTTGGTGATCTCCGCCTCGCACGCTTCGCCGAAGAGGCGCGCCACGTAGGCCGATTCGTGAACGCGCTCGATTCTCTCCCGACTCACCTCGGTCAGCTCTTTCTCCAGGAGCCACTGTTCGCGGCGCTCTAGGATACCCGGAGTCGCCAGGAGCGCCTCCACGGTCTTGCGCCCGTTCGAACCGAGAATGGGGATGTCGATACCGTACTCCGCGAAGGGGTACCGCGGCGATAGGTCATTCAGAACCATGAGAGGAAGTGTACCGCCGCTTGGGCACCGTGAGCAAACGTGCTATCACTGCGATGTGTCCACGCCGCTCGACGGGCCGACCCTTCTCGTTGCCCAACGCCTGATCGGTACCCTCCTCTTCCGCACCGAGGCGGAGGGCAATCGCACCGGCGGAGTGATCGTCGAAACGGAAGCGTACGTCCAGGACGACCCCGCGAGCCACTCGTTTCGCGGCCAAACAGATCGCAACATACCGATGTTCGGTCCCGCCGGATGCACCTACGTCTACCGGAGCTACGGGGTCCATTCGTGTTTCAACGTGGTGACCGGCCCGGTGGGGTCCGGCGAAGCGGTTCTTGTCCGCGCCCTGGAGCCGCGCGCCGGGATCGAACGGATGCGTTCCCGACGGGGCCGGGAAAACGATCTCACAACGGGACCGGGCCGCCTCTGCGAGGCTCTGGGAATATCCGTGGATGAGTGTAACGGTGTCCCGATTTCGATCGAACCGGAGACCGCTCGCGGAGACGAGACGCCGGCGCGGCCCGGCACCATAGCGTTGTGCTTTCCCGCCTCCTCCGAGTACATCCGGTATCAGCGACGCTTGGTGGCGACGCCGAGAATCGGCGTTTCAGCGGGAAAAGAGCGGTTGTGGCGCTTTGTGTCGTGGGGGAATGAGTTCCTGAGCAGGCGGACACGCCCCTTCGGCGCGCTTCATTCCACCGCAATTCGGCGCGTTTGATCCCGCGCTCCGCGGCGGTGCGCGAGTCTACGCTCCCTGGATGATCTCGACGATCCGTTCCAGGTCATCCATCGACAGATAGGTGATGTCGATCCGTCCGCGGTTGTTGGTTCCCGCCAGTGTGACCTTCGTGCCGAGCCGCTCGATCAGACGCTGCTCGATCTCTTCCATCTCCACGCTCTTTGTCTGTCCGCGGTGCGACGGTTCGAGGCGTTCCTCCGTCTCGTCCAGGGTTGGTGTCGCGGGGCGATCGTGGCCGCCGGTGACGAGGAACTCCCGGTGTTCCGGCATCCGTCCCAGTTTTGCCGCCGCGGAACAGAGTTCTTCCGCCTGGCGCACACTCAGCGCCTCGTCCTCGATCCGCGTTGCGGCTTCACCCATAAGAGCTTCCGTTTCGAGAGCGAGGATTGCCCGGGCGTGTCCCGCGGAGAGGCGCCCCGCGACGACGCGCTTTTGCAGCGCCTTCGGAAGACGAAGAAGGCGTAGCGTGTTCGCGATGGCGGGCCGGCTCTTGCCAAGGCGCTGGGCCACCTCCTCCTGGGTGAGGGATGCGCGCTCCATCAGTTCCCGGTACGCCTGCGCCTCTTCGATCGGATTGATGTTCTCCCGCTGTAGGTTCTCGATGAGGGCAATCTCGAGTTTTTCCTCGTCGGAGAACTCGCCGGTCAGAACGGGGACGATCGTCAGGCCCGCGAGTTGGGCCGCCCTGAAACGCCGCTCTCCGGCGATGATCGTGTATTCGCCCTCCCCGCTCTCTTCAGCCAGGATCGGCTGGAGGATGCCGCGCTCTTCGATGGAACGGGCCAGTTCCTTGAGCGACTCGCCGGGAAAGGTCTTTCGCGGCTGTTGTGGATTGGGCGACAGCTTCCCGATGGGTACCTGGAGAACCGCCTCCGGGCTCTTCTCGAGTTCTTCGAGCTGACCCAGGTCACGACCCTGCAGGAGGGCGTCGATGCCTCTACCGAGTCTCTTTTTCGCCACGTTGCAACACCTCTTCGGCCAGTTTTCGATAGCTCCGCGCGCCGGCGCAATCCGTGTCGTACTGCGTTACCGGAATGCCGTGGGACGGCGCTTCGGAGAGGCGCACGTTGCGGGGGATAATCGTTCGAAAGACGCGTTTCCCAAAGTACCCGATGACCTCCTGGACAACGTCGTTTGCGAGGCGCGTCCTCGAATCAAACATCGTGAAGAGGATGCCGTAGAGTTCCAGGTCGGGATTAAAGGAATTTTGTACTTTTTTTATATTTTTTAAAAGCTGGGTCAATCCCTCCAGGGCGAAGTACTCGCACTGCAGCGGTATCATCACCCGATCGGCCGCCACCAGCGCGTTGAGCGTCAGGAGACCCAGGCTGGGCGGGCTGTCGATAAACACGTAGTCATACCGCGGAATGAGCGGTTCCAGGACTTCGTTCAGGAAGAATTCCCGCTGCTGCTCGTTGACAAGCTCGATATTGGCACCGGTCAGATTGGCGTTGGCGGGTATAATAGTGAGTTTGTCCTGCGACGTCGGCTGGATGACGCGCGACGCCTCGTCGTCGCCGGCAATCAGTTCATACACCCCCGGTTTGTCACGATCGGCTCCGACCGCGCTCGACAGGTTCCCCTGGGGATCAAAGTCCACGAGCAACACGCTCTTTCCAAGCTCACTGAGGGCCGCGCCGAGGTTGGCGGCGGTGGTTGTCTTTCCGACACCACCCTTCTGATTCGCGAAAGCAATTGACACGCCCATGGTTCGCGCCAGTATACCGAACGGGCACATCCCTGTCATTTACCACCACCCGAATATTTATTCAAAGCTTGACCGTTGGATGTATATTCTTTACAAATCATGCAACCAACACAAAAGGAGTTTTGTATGAAGAGGATTGCAGTTTTTCTCTCACTTCTCGTGCTGACCGCGGCGTTTGCCTTTGCGTCAGGCGAAGCGGAGAGCGAGAGCGGTGCGCCGGTGATCACCGTAGCCAGCGACGCAACGTGGCCGCCCATGGAGTTCGTCGATGCGGACGGTCAGATCGTCGGGTTCGATATCGACCTGATCAACGCCGTGGCGGAAGCGGGCGGATTCGAGGTCGAGATCCAGAACACCGCCTGGGAAGGTATCTTCCCTGGACTCGCAAACGGCGACTACGACGCCGTTATCTCCTCGGTGACGATCACCGACGAGCGTAAGAACACGATGGATTTCTCGATCCCCTACGTCAACGCGGGCCAGATTCTCGTTGTTCCCGCCGACACCCCCGCCTCCGTCACGTCGCTCGAAGACCTGGCAGGCCGGGAGGTCGGCGCCCAGATCGGTACGACCGGTGCATTTGCCGTAGAAGAGGCGGCCGGCGTTGAACTTCGTACGTACGACGAGATCGGTCTTGCCGTGGAAGACCTCGCAAACGGGCGAATCGCCGGAGCTGTCATGGACAACCCGGTTGCCGCCGACTACGTCCTGCAGAACGAGAACTACGCGGGTCGCCTCAAGATCGTGGGAGAACCCTTCACGGAAGAGTTCTACGGAATCGCCGTCAAAAAGGGCAACACTGAAGTCCTCGACATGATCAACGCCGGCCTGGAGATCGTTCTCAACAACGGGACCGCCGACGAAATCACCAACGCGTGGCTCCGATAGAACGCGAGCAGGGCACCCGGATCACCGTATCTGACGGTGCCCTGATTCCAGACCAGGGAGAAACGTCACTCTTCAGCGCTTGGCGGATCTCCTTTTACGGCGCACTGGCACTGGTCATCCTGTTGCCGGTGCTGTCACCCGATCCGTACCGCGACATAATCGCCCGGCTGCCAATGGGCATTCTGCGGACGTTTCAGGTGACGGTGACGTCGATCATAATCGCCCTGGGAATCGGATTGATCACAGGGTTGGGTCGAATCTCGCGCGTGACGGTCATCAACCGGATCGCCACGGTCTACGTGGAGGTGATCCGGGGAATCCCGCTCCTGGTCCAGCTCTTTTACATCTACTTCGCGCTGGGCCGTTTCCTCTCTCTTGATCGAATCGTATCCGCCATTGCCGCCATGTCGATCTGCTACGGTGCGTACATGGGAGAAATATTCCGGGCGGGGATCCAATCTATTCCCAAGGGACAGATGGAGGCGGCCCTGGCGCTCGGTATGAGCCGCACCCAGGCGCTCCGGCTGGTCATCCTTCCACAGACGGTCCGAGTCGTTCTTCCGCCGGTGGGGAATGAGTTCATCGCCCTGCTCAAGGATTCGTCCCTGGTTTCAATCGTCGCCGTGACGGACCTGCTCAGGGCGGGCCGCGAGTACGCTTCGACGACGTTCTACTACTTTGAAACGTACACGATGGTGGCGCTGGTTTACCTGGTCATCACGCTCTTCTTCTCGAAAATCGTGGCGATCATGGAAGAGAGGTTGAGCCATGGCCGATAGTCGAATCCGCATCGAGAACGTATCGAAACGATTTGGGTCCGTGACGGCGGTTCGGAACGCCTCTCTGACGGTCGCCGCCGGCGAGGTCGTACTCATCATCGGTCCCTCCGGCAGCGGCAAGAGCACCCTCCTCCGGTGCGTGAACAGGCTCGAGACGGCCAGTGAAGGCGAGATTTTCATCGATGACGACTCCGTCACCGATCCCAGGGGAAACATCCGGGCGATCCGCGAAGAAGTGGGTATGGTGTTTCAGAACTTCAACCTCTTTCCACACCTCACCGCCCGAGACAACGTGGCGCTATCGCCTCGAAAGGTCCGCGGTGTATCGAAAGAAGAGGCGTACCAACGGGCGGAAGCGCTGCTTGACCGCGTTGGCTTGAGTGACAAGTACGATAGCTATCCCGCCCAGCTCTCAGGCGGACAGCAGCAGCGGGTCGCAATCGCCCGGGCACTGGCGATGCAGCCGAAGGTCATGCTCTTTGACGAACCGACCAGCGCACTGGACCCGGAGATGATCAAAGAGGTCCTCGACGCGATGCTCGACTTGGCCCAGGAGGGGATGACGATGCTGGTTGTTTCCCACGAGATGGGTTTCGCCCGGGCCGCCGCGGACAAGGTTGTGTTCATGGATAACGGCGAAATCATCGAAATAGGAGCCCCCGACGCCGTTTTTGACCGTCCGACAGAGGAAAGAACGCGGAAATTCCTTGCCCACATTCTGTAGAGCCTTGAGTTTCCGCCGTGGATGGCCGAAATTCCATGTAGGGCGTTGCCTCGTGAACGAACCCACGTGAGGAACATTGAGTACAGAATGGCTGACGGCAATATCCTGACCAACAGAGAGATCATGAAACACTTCCCCAAGGTGGAGCTGCATCGACACCTGGAGGGGACATTTGCGCTCAAGACGCTGCACCGGGTCGCTATGGACAACGATCTGCCGTACAGCAAGGACTTCACGGAGTTCAAAAAGGCGGTTCAGTTCCCCAAGGATTCCGAACCGGATTTTCTGAAGTTCCTGTCAAAATTCAACAACACCTGGTACCGGTCGCACCAGGATGTCTATGACATCGCGCACGATTCGACGCTCGAGTTCATCGACGACGGCATATTCTACATCGAGCTTCGGTTTTCGCCGGAGCACTTCGCGCTCCAAAACGATTGGGATCGTCTGGAAATCACGCGCCTTGTCGTGGACGCCTGCAATGCCGCGGCGAACGAAACGGGTGTGGGCATCAAGTACCTGATCACCTTCAACCGGGGCAAGCAGAACCAGTACGAGATGCTGGATCTCTACCGCAAGATTAAGAAACTCAACATCCCGGAAATCGTCGGCATGGACCTCGCCGGCGACGAAACGGCGCACCCCCCTGAGAATTTCATCGAGTTCTTCAAGGAAGTTGCCGCCGACGGCATTCGGGCAACGATCCACGCCGGTGAAGTGAGCCCCTCCAGCCAGGTGTGGGATTCAATCAAGTACCTGGACGCAAGCCGGATCGGTCACGGCACATCGACAATCAAGGATGAGAAACTCCAGAAGTTTCTCCAGGAACGCGGAATTGTGCTCGAACAGTGCATTACGTCGAACTACCAAACCGGTTCCTGGGTAGACATAGAGAACCATCCCCTCGGTCGCCTCTATCGGCTCGGTGTCCCGGTCACGATCAACTCCGATGACCCCACCATTCAGGACACGGACCTGACGGATGACTACATCAAGGCGGTGAAGTTCTTCGATCTCGATCTGAACGACCTGACCAAGTTAAACCTGATCGCGATTGAGGGCGCCTTCCTGAGCGATGCCGAAAAAGCGTCGCTCAAAAAACGCTATCTCGCGGCGGTGGACGAGTTCAAGCAGAAGCACTTGTAGCCCCCGGGCGACGGTGGTTTTTCCGGTGTGTTTCACGTGAAACAATCGAACTGCCGCCGAGAACGCCTCTCGCGTGCCTTCGTCTATCTCGACTTCTAATTCGACTCCGGTGGTGAACGTTTCGCTCACTACCCGCCCGCGATACTCGTCAATCACGCGTCGAATCGCCGGGCGAACGTCGTATGCGGCGAAGATCGACCCACATACACGGAGGATGCGTTCTTCCCGCGGGAGTTCCGCCAGTGCAAGTCTGGTTGCTTCGCCGTAGGAGCGAACCAATCCGCCGGTACCCAGCTTAGTACCGCCGAAATACCGAACGACGGTAACGATGCAGTCGGTCA
This sequence comes from Spirochaetales bacterium, assembly GCA_028282545.1. Taxonomy (GTDB): domain Bacteria; phylum Spirochaetota; class Spirochaetia; order DSM-27196; family Alkalispirochaetaceae; genus JANQHT01. Next base: position 73,336 of record JANQHT010000070.1, on the reverse strand, counting down.
GCGACGAATCCTTGAGTACTTCCAGGGTAGGTCGGCCCGCAGTGTTTCGCGGTTCGCCGTCGTCGGACATGGCGTATTGGACGCTTCGTTCCGGTCCGTAGGAGTAAGCGTACACAACGTGGCTTGCGTCGGGGTGGTTCGATCGCACTTCGGAAATCCGCTTCTTAGCTGTTTCACGTGAAACAACGGGTCCCGCTTCCGCTATGAAGCGGGACCTCTTGACGACGTGTTCCGCCCGGGCCGTCGGACGGTGGATCATTCGTCGTCGGAGTCGACGATGTTGGCCGCGGCTACCACGAAATCGGGCGGCGCGATGTTGATCACACGGACACCGCGAGAGTTACGCCCCTGGACGGAGACGCCCGATGCCTTCTGGCGGATCGCCACACCCTGGGAGGTTATGGCGACAAAGTCGTTCTCACCGGTCACGGGCAGGACGGCAACGATCTCCCCCGTCTCTTCCGTGACGGCGTAGGCGCGGACGCCGCCGGTACCGCGACCATGTGGCATGAACTGCTCGTAGTTGACTCGTTTTCCGTGTCCCCGTTCGGTGATCAGAAGGACCTGTTGGTCGTCCGGGGCAATGGTGGCACCCGCCAGTTCGTCGTTCTTTCGCAGGTTGATTCCACGCACGCCCTGGACACCACGACCCATGACGCGCACCTCCTTCTCGTCCAGACGCAACCCCTGGCCGCGCCGGCTGACAAGGAAGACGTTGCCGTCCCCGTGGGTCAGGAAGGCGTCCACCAAGCGATCCGTTTCGCGGAGGACCACGGCGCGAATACCTCGCTTGCGGGCGTTGACAAAGTTGTCTGACTGGATGCGCGCCACCTGGCCGCGGGCGGTGGAAAAGAAGACGTATGTGTTGGGATCAAAGTCCTTGAGCGCCACAACGGACGCGATGTCTTCGTCGGCGGCGATTTCCAGGAGCGTTTTGATGTGGACGCCCTTGGCGCTCCGGTTCGTCTCCGGAAGCTCGTGTACCTTGAGGTAGTACGCCTTGCCGAATGAGGTGAAAAAGAGGATGTGGTCGTGGGTCGATCCAACAAAGATGTGCTCGATGAAGTCGTCGTCCCGAAGGTTGCCGGAGGAGTTGGCACCTCGACCGCCCCGTGACTGAGTACGGTACGAACTGAAGGGAACGCGCTTGATAAAACCGCGATGGCTGATCACGACGACCATGTCTTCCCGCTGGATCAGGTCTTCGATGTCGATAGCCTCTACCTCGTGGGGTTCAATCTCGGTTCCCCGCACATCGCCGTACTTGGCGGCGAGTTCGTCCGTCTCACTCTTGATCAGTGCGCGTATCTTGGCCTCGCTCCCGAGCAACTCCTTGAGTTCCCGGATAAGTGCCCGAACCTGCTCCAGTTCTTCGAGAATCTTCTTGGTCTCGAGGCTGGTCAGCTTTTGAAGCCGTAGATCGAGGATCGCCTGGGCTTGCTTCTCCGTCAGTTCGAAGGCCCCCATCAACGCTTCCCGTGCCGTTTGGACGTCCTGCGATCGGCGGATTATCCGAATGACTTCGTCCAAGTTGTCCAGGGCGATCTTGAGACCGATGAGGATGTGTTCCCGCTCCTCCGCTTTGCGAAGATCGAAGGTCGTCCGGCGAACGATGACCTCGTGGCGATGGTCTACAAAGGACTGCAGGAGATCTTTCAACGTCAGGAGGCGCGGTTTTCCGTTCACCAGCGCCAGGGCGTTGACGTTGAAATTGGACTGCATGGGCGTATGGGTGAAGAGCTGGTTCAGGATGACCTTGGGGCTCGTTCCCCGCTTCAACTCGATGACGATGCGCATGCCGTTCCGGTCGGACTCGTCCCTGAGGTCGGCAACGCCGTCAATGCGTTTGTTCCGCACCAGATCGGCAATCCTGGCCACCAGGTTAGCTTTGTTCACCATGTAGGGGAGCTCGGTCACGATAATCGCATCGCGTCCCCGCCGCGTCTCTTCCAGCATCACCCGGGCCCGCACAACGATGCGGCCGCGGCCGGTCCGGTACGCCGCCTTGACGCCGCGGGTTCCGTAGATGATTCCTCCGGTGGGGAAATCGGGTGCCGTGATGTGCTCCATCAAACCGTCGATCGATATCTCCGGATCGTCGATCAATGCGCCCACGGCGCCGGCAATCTCGCCGAGATTGTGGGGCGCCATGTTGGTTGCCATACCAACGGCGATCCCACTCGCACCGTTGGCAAGCAGGTAGGGAAAGGAACCGGGGAGAACCGTGGGTTCTTTCGCCGAATCGTCGTAGTTGGGTCCGAAATCGACCGTTTCCTTGTTTATGTCCCGGAGCATCTCCTCAGCGATGCGGTGCATGCGCGCCTCGGTGTACCGCATGGCCGCCGGTGGATCGCCGTCGATCGATCCAAAGTTCCCCTGACCGTCCACCACGGGATAGCGCATGGAGAACTCCTGCGCCAGGCGAACGAGCGCATCGTAGACGCTCTGGTCGCCGTGGGGATGGTACTTTCCAAGTACGTCTCCAACGATGCGGGCGCACTTTTTGAAGGGCCGGTCCGGGCGCAGACCCATCTCGTGCATCCCATAGAGGATGCGCCTGTGCACCGGCTTGAGTCCGTCCCGTACATCCGGAAGGGCCCGGCTAACGATGACGGACATCGCGTAGTTGAGGTACGACTCCTTGACCTCGTCTTCTATGGCGACCGGGATGATCGTCCCGGTTCGTGAACTATCGGACACTCGTTACTCCTGTTCTGTTATACGTCGAGGTTTGTGACGGCCAGGGCGTTTTCCTCGATGAACTCGCGGCGGGGCGCGACGTTCTCGCCCATGAGCGTGGTGAAAACGGCGTCCGCCTCCACCGCGTCTTCCAGCCTGATCTGCATGAAACTCCGCGTTTCCGGGTTCATGGTGGTCTCCCAGAGCTGGTCCGGGTTCATCTCGCCGAGTCCCTTGTAGCGCTGGATCGTGATCTTCTCCGGTGCGACGTCCCCACCGTTGGTGAACTCCGCGATGACCTGGTCTCGCTGTTCGTCGTCGTAGGCGTACTCTTCGCGCTTGTTGTAGCTCACCTTGTAGAGCGGCGGCATCGCCAGGTAGACGTGGCCCTTCTCGACGAGTTCCCGCATGTATCGAAAGAAGAACGTCAGAAGCAACGTCCGAATGTGCGAACCGTCCACGTCGGCGTCCGCCATGATCACGACTTTGTGGTACCGGAGTTTCTCGATCTCAAACTCCGCCCCTACGCCGCCGCCCAGGGCAGTGATGACCGGTTGCAGCTTCTCATTCGCAAGAACCTTGTCGATGCGCGTTTTCTCAACGTTGAGCATCTTGCCCCAGAGCGGCAGGATCGCCTGGAACTCCCGGTCTCGTCCCTGCTTGGCGCTGCCTCCGGCGGAGTCACCCTCGACGATAAAGACCTCGGACTTCGCCGGATCGCGTTCGCTGCAATCCGCCAGTTTACCCGGCAGGCCGGTGCTTTCGAGAAAACTCTTCCGGCGGGTGAGTTCCCGTGCCTTCCGGGCCGCCTGACGCGCGTTGGCAGCCAGGACGGTCTTTAGAAGAATCGCCTCCACCACCTTGGGGTTTTCGTCGAAGAAATGGACCAGGCTCTCGTTGACCTGGGATTCTACAATGCCCCTGACCTCGGAGTTCCCGAGCTTCGCCTTGGTCTGCCCTTCGAACTGCGGATCCATGACCTTGACCGAGAGAACCGCCGTGAGTCCCTCCCGTACGTCATCACCGGTGAGGTTCTCGTCCATCTTCTTGGCGTGCTTTGATTTCTTGAGGTACTCGTTGAGCGTCCGAGTCAGGGCGCTCTTGAATCCGCTCAGGTGCGAACCTCCCTCCCGGGTATTGATGTTGTTTACGAAGGAGAACATGACCTCGTTGAAGCTGTCGTTGTACTCGATCGCGATCTCCATCTCCACGTCTTCCCGGGACGCCTCGATGTATATCGGCTCTTTGTGAATGGGCGTCTTGTTTTTGTTCAGGTACTGTACGAATTCCTTGACTCCGCCGTCGAACTTGAAGTCGTGCCGTTTGACGTTCGGGAGACGCCGATCCTCGATCGTGATCCGAATACCCTTGTTGAGAAAGGCCAATTCCCGGAGTCGCTGGGAGAGTGTGTCAAAACTAAAGGTGATCGTGTCAAAAACATCTTGGTCCGGACGGAATCGAACAACGGTGCCGGTTCGCCCGGCGTCGCCCGTTCGTTCCACCGGTCCCTCCGGTACGCCCCGTTTGTAGTTCTGGGCAAAGACGCCTTCCGAACGATGCACTTCAACTACGCACCACTCGGAGAGGGCGTTCACCACTGAAACGCCCACACCGTGTAGACCGCCGGATACCTTGTAGGTGTCCTTGTCGAACTTGCCCCCGGCGTGGAGGCGGGTCATGACGATTTCCAGGGCACTGACGTTTTCGCCTGCGTGGCGATCAACAGGGATACCGCGCCCGTCGTCGTTGACGGTAATCTCATTGTCCTTGTCGATAACAACTGAAATCGCGGAGCAGAATCCGGCCAGCGCCTCGTCGATGCTGTTGTCTACGACCTCGTAGACGAGGTGGTGCAATCCATCCGGGCCGGTACTCCCCACGTACATGCCCGGTCGCTTTCGTACCGCTTCGAGCCCCTTGAGTACTTGAATGCTATCCGCTGAATATGTGTCGGGCATATGCTTCCTTTGCTGCCGGTTGGATCATTGAGAAGATACTGTATTATAAGGATTTAGCCCAACTTGGTAAACGTCTGTACGGGTACACGCAAAGATGTGGAAATATTGTGGAAAATATGTGTATAAAATGTTGGCAGTACGGCAAATCCTTCTGTGGAATCGACTTGGCAGTGTTGACCCACAGTGCAGGCACCAATTTTCCCCGTTTTTTCCCGAATCGATGGCACGTGTGAGCGTTTGTGCTACACTGACCTCAAAACATGACCACCGGTGCGTTCCAAACACCATGTGGATACATTGTGGATAACCTGAGGGAAAAATGAAAACGTGGGACTATCGAGTCTTCTGGGACGAGGCTTTGAAACAAATCGAGCGCGAGGTATCTGACCAGGAATTCGTCATGTGGTTCCAACAGCTCGAGTACGTGCGTTCGGGGCCGGAAGACATCATTATCCAAGTACCGTCGTCATTCTATCGTGACCAAGTAAAACAGCGCTACCGCGAACTGATCGAACGGAAAATCGCGGAGCTTTCCGGGCGTACGCTGGCCCTCGACTTCGACGTGAAACCGCCGGAACAGCCCGCCCCCTCAGCTGAACCGGCGCCGAAAAAGAGCGGAAAACGGAAATCCTCACCCGTTATCGTACCGGCCGCCAAAGGTCCTGCACCGGGACTCAGCCCGGACTACACCTTTGACAACTTCGTGGTGGGAGATAACAACCGCTTTGCCGCCAATGCGGCGCTGGCAATATCGAAGAATCCGGGATCAACCTACAATCCGTGCCTGATCTACGGCGGCGTCGGCCTCGGAAAGACGCACCTGCTGCAATCGATCGGGAACGCCGTCTGGGTAACACAGGAGAACGTGCGTATCGTCTACGTTACGGCAGAAGACTTCACCAACGAGTTTATCCGTTCGATCCAGGACAACAAGACCCACGTCTTCAAGAACCGGTACCGTCACGCCGATGTCCTGCTCATCGACGATATTCACTTCCTGCAGAAAAAGCACGAGACGCAGGAAGAGCTATTTCACACGTTCAACGCGCTCTTCGACGCGCGGAAGCAGATGGTTTTCACCAGTGACCGCCCCGTGAGCGAGATCAAGGACATCACTGAACGCCTCCAGAATCGGTTTACCCGCGGACTGACCGTGGATCTCCAACCGCCCCAAATGGAGACCGCGGTGGCGATCCTGAAGACCAAGGCGGAAAAAACGAACATTCACGTTTCCGACGACGTGATCAGCTTGATCTGCCAGAAGATCACGACCAACGTCCGCGATCTCGAAGCTGCGCTCACGCGAATCGCCGCATACGCGGAACTGGTCAACAAGGATATCTCCGTCGACGTCGCCCAGCGGCAGTTAAAGGACTTCTTCTCGAGCCCGCTACAGAACAACGTTACGGTTGATGTGATCCAGCGCACAGTCGCAGCCTACTTCAACCTTTCCGCCAACGAACTCAAGGGGAAAAAACGGACCCGGGCGGTCGCGTTTCCCAGGCAGCTCGCGATGTATATCACGCGGGAGATAACCGAATCGTCCATGACCGATATTGGACTCGAGTTTGGCGGGCGAGACCACACCACCGTCATGCACGCGTGCCAAAAGATCGAGAGCCGGAAGCGAACCGATCCGACCCTGGAAGACGTGATTCAACTCCTGATTCGGCAGACAAAGGAAGCGGGAAGCAAGGCGTAAAACCTGTGGGATACTTCGGGATAGATCGTCCCGGTGTGGATAACTGGAAAAAATCGGGAAAACCGTACGCCGGTTATGACACCGCCAACTCCTTGTGGAAGCACACATTGAGCCATGTTTCCACAAATACACAACGCCTATTACTACTACTACTTATTAATATATAATCCGCAACAAAGGAGAGAATTGTCCAAGTGAAGTTCACGGTAGAACGAGACGTCATCATCCGGGAAATCCAGGTTGCACAGGAGATCATCGCTTCCCGGTCAAACATGTCCATCCTTTCCAACGTACTCCTGGAAGCTGATAACGGTAATCTTACGATTCGCGCCACAGATCTCAAGGTGAGCTTCGAAACGACCGTTCCGGTTAGTACCGGCGAGGCCGGCCGAACCACCGTTTTCTGCGATAAACTTCTGGGCATTCTGCGGTCTGTACCGGCCGGAGAGATCGAGTTTGAACAGAACCCGGAAACCACCGGGGAAAACTTCATCATTCGTCCTACGTTCAAGCGGATCGATTTCCGGCTCCGCAGCATACCAGCCGACAAATTTCCGGAGATACAGACCGTTGCGCCGGCGTCGTACTTCGAACTTCCACAGAAGCAGCTGATCGAGATGGTGTCTCAAACGATCTTTGCCGTTTCGAACGATGAGACGCGCTTTTTTATGAACGGCGTCTACTTCGAATACGCCGAGGATCAGCTCGTGATGGTCGCGACGGACGGGCGGCGGCTCTCCTTCATCGGCGAGAAAGAGATTTCCAATGTGCCCGAGTTCGCGGGTGTGATCATCCCTCCGAAAGTGCTGGCGCTCGTGAAGAAACTCGCCACTGGCGAAGGAAGCGTTAGCGTCGCCGTTGCGGACAAGCACATCTTTTTCCGCTTTGAGAACTACCAGATATCCTCGGCGTTGATCGACGGCCAGTTTCCCAACTATCGCAAAGTGATCCCGGAAAACCAGGAGCATTCGTTTCTCGTCGCCAAGGACGAACTGGAAGAGGCACTCAAACGCGTCTCATTGCTCGTGGAGAAATCGCGCAGAATCTACGTCGAACTACAGCCGAACCTGATGACGCTCACTTCCGAGGAGTCGGAAATCGGGCGCGCCCGTGAAGAGATCACCTGTGATTTCGACGGTCCCGAAACGAACATCGCGCTGAACTACCTCTATCTGGTGGAACCGCTCCGCGTGGTTGATTCCGATACGATTCGCGTGGAGTTCACCGATCCCGGCAAGGCGATCACGCTCCACAGCGAACCGGCAAGCAACTATTTTCATATCGTGATGCCGATGCAGATCCAGTAGTGGGATTCCACTCGGTACGGTTTTTTCATTTTCGCAACGTTGAAGAACAGACCGTTGAGATCGACTCGCCCCGGATATTCCTGGTTGGTGAGAACGGCCAGGGCAAAACCAACTTCCTCGAAGCGCTCTACCTCCTGAGTTACGGGACGAGTTTTCGCACCCGTCGCGACGCCGAACTCGTTACCAGGCATGCCAAGGAGATGTCTCTGGAAGGATCGTACGCCGACGACGAACAGGAGGCGCGCGTAACCGTGCAGATCGAAGGGGGAAAGAAGTCGATCCGCCTCGACGGAAACGCCGTGCGTGATCGACGGGAGATGGTATCGAGGATTCCCTGTGTCCTCTTTCGCCACGATGATCTCAAGTACGTCGCCGGACCTCCCGAACTACAGCGCTTCTTCGTCGATCAGACGCTCAGCATGTTCCAGCCGCTCCACATCGACGACCTCAGGCGCTACCGGCGCGTCTTGAACAACCGCAACCAGGCACTCAAAAACCGCTCCCTGGATCTCCTGGACGTGCTCGATTCGCAACTGGCCGCGGAAGCGCTCCAGGTCCAACGGAACCGCAACCAGGCACTCGGCGAGTTCAACGCGGTATTCGCGGAACTCTTCCGGCCCGTTTCAACGATGTCCGGTGACCTCGCGATCGAATACCAGCCGAGCGGACACAGGGTCGGTTTCGACCAGGCCACGGAGGACGATTTTGTAGAGGCAATCCGCGCGCGCCGGTCCCAGGAACTAACGATGGGAACCACCGTTCTCGGTCCCCACCGTGACAAGATTCTGTTTCGCTACGACGGCACCGATTTCCTCGAGGTCGCATCCACGGGCCAACAGCGCCTGACGGCGCTTATCCTGCGCGTTTCCCAGGCGCGCCTCTTTGCGGCGCGAACCCGGCGCCGACCGGTCCTGCTCCTCGACGATGTTCTGCTCGAACTCGACGCAGAACGGCGGACGCGCTTCGTCGCGACGCTCCCGGAGGCGGAACAGCTCTTCTTTACCTTTTTGCCGGGTGAACTCTTCGAATCTTACCGCTCCGAGGCGAGCCTGGTATACTCGGTCGAAAGTGGACGATTCATCGCCGCGTAGCGCCGCGGAGCTGGTTGCACGATTCGTCGAAACGATCGGTGCCACCGACAACGCGGGTCTTATCCCCTTCTTCTCGAACTGGGCCGACCTTGCCGGAACCGATATCGCCGCCCACTCATCACCGATCGACATCCGCCACGGATCCCTGATCGTCCAGGTGGACCATCCCGGATGGGCCCAACGCCTTGCGATCAAGCGGAACGAGATCATTGCCGCAATTCGCCGGAACCATCCTGGCGTCAACGTTCGCAACATCCATACCTACGTGAGCGATGAAGCTCCGGAGGCCGGACCTCGGACACCGGTTGGCGGGCAGACGAAACGGCCGGGATCGGCCGGCGCTGAGGATCACAGGAGAGCGCTACCGGGCGACGACAACGAGTTCTCCTCTTCCCTGGAGCGCCTTGGACGGGCCATCGCCGACAACGACCGCAAAGGCCGGCACTTCTCATTACGGAAGAAGGACGACGAGCCCTCCGACGACGTTGTATAGACCAAACAAAAAGCGGTTCTCATGTAGGAGATCATATGGCCGGTTGGACGTGAATATCACCAGGCGTGTCCGGAACGACGAACAAAACGCGTCTCTGCAGCGGATCGAAGCCAGGCATGAAGTGAATCGCGCCACGGCCATGTGATCTCCAGAATGAGAATTGGTGCGGTACCGGCGATTCACAAAAGCGGTCGCGATTGACACGATCAATCAGGCGTCTATATACTTCGCTCTCTGTCTATGATATTTGAAGGAGAGGTAGATGAAGCGTACCTATCAGCCGAGTCGCGTGAAACGTAACCGCAAATTCGGCTTTCGCGCCCGTATGAAAACCAAGGGCGGTCGGCTGGTACTCAAGCGACGTCGTGCCAAGGGGCGGACGAAGCTAACCGTTGCCGATGAGAAGAAGCCTTACTAAGGCCGAAATACTACGACGTAGACGTGACATTCGGAACCTGTTTCAACGTTCCACGATCTATCGCACCACCGGACTCCACCTTCGCGTAGCTCCCAACGGCTACGGGTGGAGTCGTGTGCTTTTTGCCGCCCCGCGGGGGTATACCAGCGCCGTGGCGCGCAACCGGGCCCGCCGGCACGTTCGGGAGATATACCGGACCATCAAAGCGGACCTTTCGCCGGGGTACGACCTGGCGTTTGTCATATATCCAGGCGCATGTACGTTTGACGACCGGCGCACCCAGGTAATGATGCTAGCAAAGCGGGCCGGACTCGTTCCGAACGCATAAGGATACAACATGGATAAACGAACACTCCTGGCGGTAGTCCTGTCAGTCGTCGTGATTACCGTCGGCTTCATGGTACAGAACGCGCTCTATCCTCCGCAATCGGCCGTGGAGACAACCGAGACGACCCAGGCACAACCGCTCCCGGAGCAGGCGGACGGACACATCGCGCAGACCGAAGCCAACACCACGGGTGGGAGCGCCCAAAGCGTCTCTTCAACCGCCTCTACCTCCGGTGTGGTGGCCCTAAGCGGCGACGGTCTATCCGCCGATCCCGTTACCTACAAGAACGATCTCATGGAGGTAACATTTGATCCCGCCGGGGCGAGGATTACCTCAATCAAGCTTCTGGAACACATCGACGGCGATCAGCCCGTCGAAATGATCATGCGGGAAGAGAGCGACATGGCGGCGTTCGAACTGCACTTTGGCTCGCACACCAATCCCCCGGTCCGCGATCTCTTCCGCCTCGTTTCTTCCACCGACGCGAACACCGTTACGTTCCGGCGAGAGTTTACCGTTCCCGGCATACAGGACGAACCCTTCACCGTGACACGGAGCTACCGGTTTTTTCCGGGGGAGTACATGTTTGAAGTGGCGGTGGAAGCGCAGAATTCGGTAAATGCCTTTATTCCGCTCAACTTCAACGGCGTGAGTTACGCCCTTACGGTGGGGCCGCAGATCGGACCCAGCTACGCCGAACTCGACAACCGGAACGAGTACCGGCGCTTTTCGTACTTCTTCGACCGGCGACCCAAGAATATCCGGCTGCGACAGGAACAGACGGAAACCGTCACGGAGCCGTTCCAGTGGATTGCCCTCTCAGGGAAGTACTTCGCCGTGGTAGCCATTCCCGGTGCCACCGACTACGAGTTCACCGTCTCCAATGTGACGTCCCCGGGCCTCAGAAACGGTGCGCAGCTCTCCCTGGACCGTCCCGTCATCAGCAGCGCCGCCAATAAAGACGTGGTCCGTTTCTACGTGGGACCCAAAGTCGCCCGCGTTCTGGATCGATACAACGATGCCGACGAAAATGCCCTGGGAGCGCGCGACCTCAACCTGGACCAGGTCCAGGAGTCCCGTCTCCTCTTCGGGTGGCTCGAAACGATCCTGAAGTTCCTGCTGCAGCTCATCAACCGGGTGATTCCCAACTACGGGTTCGCGATTATTATTCTCACGATCATCGTGAAGATCCTGCTCTTTCCGCTGACGCACAAGAGCTACGAGAGCACCAGCAAGATGCAGCAGTTGAATCCGAAGATGCAGGAGCTCCGGGAGAAGTACAAGGACAACCCGCAGAAACTCAACGCCGAGATGGCGGCGATGTACAAAAAGGAGGGCGCCAATCCCATGGGAGGGTGTCTTCCCATGCTGATCCAGTTCCCGTTTTTTATCGCCATGTTCGGATTGTTCAACAACCACTTTGACCTGCGGGGCGCCTCGTTTATCCCAGGCTGGATCACCGACCTCTCTGCACCGGAGTCGATCTGGAATTTCGGGGGATATACGTTACCCCTGCTCGGCTGGACGGACCTGCGCCTCCTCCCGATCATTTTCGTCGCCAGCCAGATCCTTTCGAGCCGCCTCATGCAGACACCGGCGAGCGGTCAGAGCAACAGCCAGATGAAGATGATGCAGTACGGCATGCCCATCATGTTCTTCTTTATCCTCTATAACATGCCGAGTGGACTGCTGGTTTACTGGATCTTTTCCAACGTCCTTACCGTTGGCCAGCAGTACTACATCAACCGGAAGCGACAAGCCAGGGAGTAACGATATGGAACGAATTTTCGAAGGAAGAACCGAACGCGAGGCGATCGACGCCGCGGTAGAAGCGCTCGGTATCGAAGCGGAAGAGATCGAGATCGAAATCCTCGAAAGTCAGGGCGGTCTGCTCGGGATGGGTAAAAAGGTCCGAATCCTTGTGCACCTGCCGGGGGATGAAGAGGGGCTGGTCAGCGAAGAGACGGCCACCGTCTACGGCGGTGGCTCACGGGGCGCCCCGGTATCGTCGGACAACGACGTTCCGCCCGGAAGCGACGCACCGGCCGCCGCGGCGACGGCTGCCTCCCGGAGCGCCCAGCCGGAGACCGATTTCGAGCACGCCGTCGTCGACTTTGTCACCGCCGTCACCGGCAAGCTCGGGTTCCCGGCATCGGTACAGATCATGTACCGCCGGCAGGATAAGATCGGCATGCGGCTGGACTCGGACTTCTCGAACATCCTGATCGGCCGCAAGGGAAAGAACCTCGACGCGCTCCAACTGCTTGCCAACGTCGTGGCAAGCCGGATCGAAGAGGAGAGCCCCAAGATCATCCTCGATGCCGAAGGGTATCGCGCGCGTCGTGAGGAGAGCCTTATCCGCCTGGCGCACAAGGTGGGCGATCAGGTCATGCGCACACGCCGAAGCAAGCTGCTTGAACCGATGAACCCCTTTGAACGACGCCTGATTCACACTACACTCAACGACATTGAGGGCATTCGAACCGAGAGCGAAGGCGAAGGACTCTACAAACAGGTCCGAGTGATCTATCGCGATAATCCCTAGAGTGTGGAAGATCTGTGGATAAACCGCGTTCTCGTTAACACAGATTAAGTAGTTCTTCGCCTATTTTTGAATAAATTGATGTTTTAGGTGTTCGATAACCCGCTATCGAGCGTGTTCTGTCTACCAAATGCCCCGTTGCAAGCACCGTTGCTTGGGGATAACCGGTGGATAACATCAGGAGGACGAGATGGTTTTTAACGAAGGTGTTAGGTACCAGCAAAGCCACGAGTGGGCGCGTAAGGATGAAGACCTCGTGGTGGTTGGCATCACGGACTACGCCCAGGATGAACTGGGCGACGTGGTGTTCGTCCAGGTTCCCGAAGTGGGAACAACGCTGGGCAAGGGCGAGATCTTCGGCGCGGTGGAAAGTGTCAAGGCGGCAAGCGACCTCTACATGCCCATGGGCGGCGAAATCGTTGCCGTGAACGCGGTCCTCGAAGACGAGCCGGAGAAAGTGAACGAAGCGCCCTTCGACGAAGGGTGGATGATCAAATTCAAACCCACCGATCCCTCCGAGTACGACGCGCTGATGGATGCCGCCGCCTACAGGGCGTATACGGAATCGCCGGGCGACTGACCGGTGAATCAGGCGCGGAAGGACGCGACCGAAAGGACACGACCGGTCTGTGGCACAGTGTGCCCGTTACCGGGAAGCCATTCTCAGTCATAGACGGGGGGTAACGGGTGCGCCGGCTTTGTTTTTCCTCCGATAATTCGCTACACTGGAGAGCGTTATGAAAACGACGAAACAAGCCTTGGAATATCAGATCAAGGATCCGTCGCTTGCGGCGTGGGGCCGTAAGGAACTGGAAATGGCCGAGCACGAGATGCCGGGACTGATGGCGACCCGTGAGAAGTATGGACCGCTTAAACCGCTGGCGGGGGCACGAATCACGGGGAGCCTTCACATGACGGTACAAACAGCCGTTCTCATCGAGACGCTCGTTGAGCTCGGCGCGGACGTCCGTTGGGCGAGTTGCAATATCTTCAGCACCCAAGACCACGCGGCCGCGGCGGTTGTCGTGGGGCGGCCCGAGACGGGGGGAACCCCCGATGATCCGCAGGGAACGCCCGTCTTCGCCTGGAAGGGCGAGACGCTCGACGAGTACTGGGCGATGACCAACCGCGCCCTCTCCTTCCCCGACGGCCGGGGACCGAACCTCATCGTGGACGACGGCGGCGATGCGACGCTGCTGATCCACAAGGGCTACGAGCTAGAGAACGGTTCCACCTGGGTGGATGAACCGGCCGACAGCGAAGAGGAAGCGGTCATCAAGGCGCTGCTCAGGCGTATCCACGCAGAGACCCCCGACCGCTGGCATACGGTTGTTGCCGAGTGGAAGGGCGTCAGCGAAGAGACGACCACCGGCGTGCACCGCCTCTACAAGATGGCCGAGGAGGGTACCCTCCTGGTACCGGCAATCAACGTCAACGACAGCGTCACCAAGAGCAAGTTCGACAACCTCTACGGCTGCCGGGAGAGCTTGATCGACGGCATCAAGCGCGGCACCGACTTGATGATCGCCGGCAAGGTGGCGATCGTCTGCGGTTATGGCGACGTGGGCAAGGGGAGCGCCCAGAGTCTCCGGAGCCAAGGAGCGCGGGTCATCGTCACCGAGATCGATCCGATCTGCGCCCTCCAGGCCGCCATGGAAGGGTACGAGGTCAAGACGGTGGAAGAAGTTCTTCCGATCGCGGACATCGTCGTGACGGCCACGGGAAACCGGGACGTGATCACCTTTGAACACATGGAGGCGATGAAGGACCAGGTAGTCGTCGCCAACATCGGGCACTTCGACAACGAGATCCAGGTGAGCCGCCTCGAGGAAGCTTCGGGCGTGACACGAACCAACATCAAACCTCAGGTGGATAAGTACACCTTTGCCGACGGTCACAGTATCTACCTCCTCAGCGAGGGGCGACTCGTGAACCTGGGAAACGCCACCGGTCACCCGAGTTTTGTCATGAGCAACAGCTTCACCAACCAGACGCTCGCGCAGCTTGATCTCTGGCGGAACCGCGGAACCTACGAACCCGGCGTTCGTACCCTGGACAAGCTGCTGGACGAAGAGGTGGCGCGGCTCCACCTGGCAAAGCTCGGTATTACGCTGACGCGCCTCTCGGACGAGCAGGCGGCCTATATCGGGGTTTCCCAGGACGGTCCCTACAAACCTGATTTCTATCGCTACTGATACATAATGACACTTATTGCCGCACACGAGGCCGGCCGGCGCCACGCTGGTCCCGGCCAGGGTTCGCGGTCCGGAGCCTAACTACCGCGAACCCACCAGATGAGGAGATGGAACAACGATGAGCATCCGGAAACATCTGTTTACGTCCGAAAGCGTCAGCGAAGGGCACCCGGATAAGCTTGCCGACCAGGTGAGCGACGCCGTATTGGACGCGTGTCTCAAGGAAGACCCTGAGAGCCGCGTCGCCTGCGAAACCTTCACCACCACGGGCCTCATCCTGGTGGGCGGGGAGATCACCACCGACACGTACGTGGGCATTCAGGAGATCGCTCGGGGCGTTGCCAAGCGTATCGGCTACGATGATCCGGCCTACGGCCTCGACTACGAATCGATGAGCGTCCTCAACGCCATTCACTCCCAGAGTGCAGACATCGCCCAGGGCGTGGACGGAACGGGCGTCCAGGAGTTCACCGGTCAACAGGGCGCCGGCGATCAGGGAATGATGTTCGGCTACGCCTGTGACGAGACGCCGGAACTCATGCCGGCTCCCATCATGCTGGCCCACAAGATCCTACTCCGGGCGGCCGAGGCGCGCAAACAGGGTGAGATCCCCTGGCTGCGACCCGACTCAAAGAGCCAGGTGACGGTCGAGTACGACCAGGGTGCACCGGTCCGGATCGACACCGTGGTCGTCAGCCACCAGCACGACCCGGAAGTGGGCCACGATCAGCTCGAGCACGACATCGTCGAGCGCATCGTGAAGCCCGTCCTGGAGCCGACGAACCTCCTGGGCGACACGACGCGCTATTTTGTGAATCCCACCGGGCGATTTGTCATCGGCGGTCCCCACGGCGACAGCGGTCTCACGGGACGCAAGGTCATCGTGGATACCTACGGCGGCATGGGACGCCACGGCGGCGGCGCCTTCAGCGGGAAGGACCCCTCCAAGGTGGACCGGTCGGCGGCGTACATGGCGCGTTACGTGGCAAAAAACGTCGTCGCCGCCGGGCTTGCCACGCGGTGCGAGGTCCAGCTTGCCTACGCGATCGGAGTGCCCTTTCCCGTGAGCGTCATGGTGGACAGCTTCGACACGGCCACCGTTCCGGAGGAGCGCATCGAAGCGGCGATCACCACGTGCTTCGATCTGACGCCGGCGGGTATCGTGAAGACGCTGGATCTCAAAAAACCGATCTACAGTGCAACCTCCACGTACGGGCACTTCGGACGCGACATCTTCTCTTGGGAGAGGACCAACCGCGTCGACGAACTGCAGCGCGCTGCCGGATAGCGCGGACACGGAGCGATGGGGCGCACCGCCGGCGCACAACGCGTAGCCGATCTCTTCGCATCCGACACCACGCTCTTCAGCTTCGAGTTCTTCCCGCCAAAGACCGATCGGGGATGGGCGCGGCTGGCCAAGGCGATCCGTGATGACTTTCTCCCCCTGTATCCCGCCTACGTGAGCGTCACCTACGGTGCCGGCGGCTCAACACGCACCCGTACCCACGATCTCGTAACGACGATCCAGAGTGACTTCGGGCTCACCGTTGTTGCCCACCTCACCTGCGTCGGATCGTCCCGGGAGGAGATCCGATCGATCCTCGACGAATACCGGGACAGCGGTGTTGTCAATGTCCTGGCTCTGCGGGGAGATCCGCCCATATCCGCTACGACGAACGGTCCCGACCGGACCACCGACGCCCCCACCGACGAACAGCCCCCCGCCGATCCCGACTCACCCTCCGCCGACGTATTTCCCCACGCCGCGGACCTAGTGGCCTTTGTCCGAGAGAACTACCCGGAGTTCAGCATCGGTGTTGCCGGATTTCCCGAAGGCCATCCGGCGACACCCAACCGCCTGCGGGAGATGGAGTATCTCAAGGCGAAGATCGATGCCGGCGCGGACTACGTCGTCACGCAGCTCTTCTTCGAGAATCGTGACTACTTCGACTTCGTCGACCGCGCCCGCCTGGCGGGAATCGAGGTGCCGATCGTACCGGGGATAATGCCGGTGGCAAGCCGGTCGAGCATGGAACGTATGGCGGACCTCGCGGCCGGTGCGCGGTTCCCGGCACCCCTGGTGCGGGCCGTTACCAGAGCCGCCGACGATGAGGCGGTTGCACGGGTTGGAACGCACTGGGCCACGGCCCAGGTGGCGGACCTGCTCTACCGGGACGTTCCCGGCGTGCACCTCTACACGCTCAATCACTCCACGGCGACGATCCAGATCTGCCGAAACCTGGGAATCGAGAACTATCAAACCGTGTGAGAGAGCGCACCCGGGCCGCGCCTAGTAGTGGTGGCCCAGGCCGAAGAAAATCTCTCGCGCTTCAGAACTGAGAGGGTTGGCGCCGTCCAGTACCGCTCGGACGTTGCTTCCGAGCGACGCCCGAATGTAGAGGCTGCGCGCAAAGAGCGGAAACCCCACCACTTCGATACCGCTTCCAAAGAGTAGATCTCGTTCGGCCTCAAAGGAGGTATCGCCGTAGAAGGCGCCCTCCGTATCCCGGACATAGGCCGTGTCGAAGAACACACCCACCTGCGCCTCGAAGATGGGGCGGAGCGTCCAGAACGTCACCGTGGCGTCCAGGTTGAGAAAGAGCCCCACGTCACCGTTCATGTCGTCGTTGAGAACACCCCGGGCAGCCTTGGCGGCGTCCGACTGGTCTTCGTCGGCGCCGGTGATCAGGTAGAAGCCGCTGGCCCGGCCGCTCACGCCCGCCTTGAGCCACGAGCGGTACCCGGCAATTGCAAAGTTCACGTCGTTGGACCACTCCTGGTCAAACGTTTCGAAAGAGTTGTCGTTGCCGACGCGCGCGGTGGTACCGTTCCGATAGTTCCCGATCCAGTCGATACGACCGGCGAAGAGGGAGTGTTCGTACCCCACCCGCAGGCCGGACCGCTCGTCGCTGATGCCCCCCGGTTTGTACTCCGTGGCCGAGTAGAGGTTGGGGCGATAGCGAAGGGCGCCGAAGCCCGGCACGTTCACCGGCGTTTCGATATCGGAGGCGAAGTCCACGCGACTGCCGAAGTAGGAGGTGTCGTCGAACTCGTCGTCGGAATCGTAGCGATAGCTCTGGGTGTACGTGGTCGTCCACGTCTGCGAGAGCCAGTCGAAGTCGTACCCAAAGCCGAGGTCGAACAGGTACGCGACTTCGTCCGCTTCCAGGACCAGTTCCTGTTTCATCGCCAGGCGCCAGCGGCGTTCCAGGATATTCAGGGGAATTGAGAAGTTGGCGGCGATTGTGACGAGGTCTTCCAGATCCTCGGTCTTCTCATAGTCCAGGTCTATCTCCAGCTCCTTCATCGTTCCGAAGAAGTTGTAGTCGCGACCGCGGAGGCTCAGGAGAAGACCCGTATTCGAATCGTACTTGAAGTAGGGCAGGATGAAGTAGTTCCAGGTGTCTTCCGTTTCAACACGAACGAGGATCTCCCGTTCATCCGTGTCGGGATCGTCCACCGACTCGTCGTACTCGACCAGCGCGTAGTCGAGTACGCGCTCGTTAATCAGGAGCTGTTGCTGATCGGTGAGGTACGCCTCCAGCTCATCCCGGTCCGCGAACTGCTGCCCTTCCGTTAGGCGGAGCTTGTCCTTTACGGCCCAGACGCGCGTTCGCCCCACGATCCCGTATTCGATGGAGGTAATTTCGAACGTTTCCGCCGGAACCGGCGCCGGAAAGAGGAAGGTGAGAATCATGGTAAGGACGGAAGCGAAAACGATGCGGTTCATCGGTCCAACGGCACTATATACGGTGATGTAGTGAATTCGCAACCGGAACCACCCGCGATTCCGGTTGCTATTCGTCGTACCCGTAGAGGAACGCCACGGAACCGGCCCCGGTCGGCGGGCCTTGAACGTGGACGTAGACCGTCTCGGAGTCAGGCGCAGTGAAGGCGACCGCGGGAATGTCCAAGCCCCCCTTGGTGGTTACCGTCGTTGTCTCCCGGGCGCTCCCGGGGATTACCGTGAGAGATGAACCGTAGAGAAGCGTCACCGTCTCCTCGGAAACGGCTCCGGAGGTTGCCGCAATGTGGTAGCGCCACCCACGCTGAAGGGGGAACGAAAACCAGCCGTCGTCGTCGAGGGCGTACTGGTAGACGGCCGGCGTCGGGTGCAGCCGAACCGCCACGGCGTCCATGGCGAACCCCGTGTCCGACACCGAGTAGTTGGAGCGGTCCGAGCCGAGTGAATCGTCGAAAACAGCCCGGACGCGGTACCTGTAGAGTGTTCCCACCGATACGTCGTCATCGCTCCAGGAGGTCCCGTCGTCAAACGTCGAGGTCGGAGTAAAAAGCGAAAACCCCGGGGACCGGTCGATCTCGTAATGGGACACGGTACGCTCATTGCCGCTGTCGTCCGTGGCGTCCGGTGCGTTCCAGGTCAGCACGATCGAATCGCCGTATTCCCCATCCGTTGCCGCCAGTGACGACGGTGCATCGGGAAGAAGAATCGCTTCGATAACGGCGGAACAGCCAACAAGAGCCGCGATCGCTGCGGCGAGGGCAATAGTGGAACCCAGGGTTCTCACGAACTCCCCCCGCTGTCGAACACTGCGCCGAATATGATGACCGCATCATCCCGGGACCAACTGTACTCGAGCTGAAAACCAAAGAGCGACCGTGCCGGCCAACGGAGGCCGCCCCGAACCACGGGAACGACCGACGCCGGCGATCTTTCCGCAGCCGCGGCAAACCCCGGATATGCATCGCGGGCGTCGGAGAGCACGACAAAGGAGAAGTTCACACCCGCCGTGGCGTACACACCCACTGCGCCGAGGGGCAAGGACGCACCGACCGACGGGGAGAGAACGTTTCGTGACCGGTAGAAGATCCAGTCGGAGCGGCCGCTCACGCCCGCGGGCACCTGGGACCACTCGACTCCTTCCGACCACCGGCCCTTCTCGAAGTAGTAGTAGTCCTTCCCGGCGTAGAGGAAATCGACGGCGAAGAGCAGAGCCCGGGGCGTTCGGTAGCCGACCATGCCGCCAACCACGCCTCGCTCAATAAACTCGTTCTCCGGCTGCGGCACTCCACCCCGGACCGATACGGTGAAGCCCGTGCTCGTCTGTGTCCAGCCTGGGAGGGCGGCAAGAATGAAAAGCGACAGAACCGACACGACGGTCATCGCGGCTTTGCGAACCGGCATCGCTCAACTATAGCATGGTCGGTCGGTGTATACTTCCGGTGCGAAACTACAGCACCCGTGTGCCCCACCCGCTACAACGGTTTCACCGGAACGCAGATATCCACGACACAGGTGTGCCCTATCGTTCCGTCTATCTCATTTTCCGGTTCGTGGTCCGGGTACTTTTCGTAACAGTAGCGGTCATCCGGTTGGTAACCGCTCTCGGGGAGCCAGACACCGTACACCCAGTTCCAGGCGCCGGCAAACTGCGTCGCGTCGATCGTAAACCTCGCTTCTACGTATGTGCCCGCGTCAATCACCATTTTGCCGATCTCCCCCTCCACCGGCGTGCCCGGCGGGACGGAGATACAACAGCTGACGCGCTGTTTCTCGGCCTCCACCATTTCCGGATCGTCGTGGCAGATGATCAGATCCTCAGTCACTCCCCGTTGGACCAAATTGCGTGGCCCCGCCCAGGTATAGAGCGTTTTGTACAATCGCTGGAAGAGCTGCTCGTCCCCCATGTAGGGGCCCGTGTGACGCACGTACGCCACCGTCGTCTCCGGTTTCTCCACCACCGAAACCTCCGAAGCGAGAATCGGTTCCATATTCAGCATCGAGTTGCCTCCATCGTAAGAGGACCCAGCTCTGTTCGCCTTGCCGGCGTTGCGGTCCGTCATGCTCAGATTGCTGCGTTCTTCCCGGTACGCCGACGGTGACGTACCAAAAGCGTTCTTGAAAGCCCGCGAAAAGGCGGCGGCGTCGGAAAAACCGGAGTCAAAGGCCACCTCCGTGACCGAGGCGTCCCGATCCGTCAGCAGGGAACGCGCCGCTCGTTCCAGGCGAAGTCGTTGAATGAACTGCCCTGGAGTCTCGCCGCGGAGCGCGAAGAATATGCGATGGAAGTGATACTTGGAGAAGGTCGCAACTTCCGCCAGTGTATCCAGCGGGAGAGGGTCGGCCAGGTGGCGGTCCACGTAGTCCATGACTCGATTGATTCGTTGTATGTATTCGCGATGCGTACGGTTCACGGAATGGGATTATACACCGGTCGGAACGAGAACCGCTGAACGCCGGTGAGGCGTTTGACCTTAACCGGTTTACCAAGGTAGAGTAACTGGTTAACCTAATGGAAGCCCGCCTCCGGCGGTTTGCGCCGGAGAGGGCGCAAAAAGTGGAGGTGCGTATGCAGATATTCAATCGAATGCTGGCCCTGGTCGCGATCCTGGGTCTGGTCACCACATCACTCTTTGCCGCCGGAGTCGAGGAGGGACAGACTGCGGTCATGGGGCAGCAGATGTCCGGACCGGTGGAGATCGAGTTTTGGACCACCCAGACGCAGTCCGATCGACAGGCTACGATCCAGGTTCTGGTAGATACGTTTGAGGCGCTGAACCCGAACATCACGATCAAGGTTGTGCCGGTGGACGAAAACGACATGTCTACCCAAGTCGCAGCCGCAGCCGCATCGGGCACCCTGCCGGCTCTCGCCGAGTTCGGCGCAGAGACAGCCGTCGCCCTCGGGGCGGAAGGCGTTATCGACGTAGCCGGGATCACCGATTTCATCGAATCCTACGGCGAAGACCGTTTCTACCAGGGAGCGCTCCGCATGGTCGGTACCGGTGCAGGCGACTACTACGCGGTTCCGTACCACGGTTGGATACAGGGCATCTGGTATCGTGCGGACTGGTTCGAGGAGGCCGGCCTCGACGAACCCCGCACCTGGGATGACATACTCTCGGCGGCTGCGTATTTCAACGACCCCGGCGACAACCAATATGGCATATTGGTTGGAACAAAAGCTGAAGCGTACACGGAGCAGGTCTTTACGCAGTTTGCCCGCTCCAACGGCGCCGGTCTCTTTGACCGCAACGGAAATCTGATTTTCAACAGCCCAGAGATGAAAGAGGCGATCGAGTACTACGCCGAACTCGCCCAATACACTCCCCCCGGACCACAGACGTGGCGCGCCCGCGACTACTACCTGCAGGGCAAGATGGCGATGTTCTTCTACAGCACGTACATCATGGACGACCTTGCGATTGAAGACGTCGCGGCCGGGAGCCTCACGAGTGACAACTTCGCCGACCTCAGCGGGACGGCGTTCGATCCTGAACTCGTTAACAACACGCGCCTTGCACCGATCGTCACGAACGAACGTGACGCCGGCTACGGCGTGATCGTTTCGATGACGCTCTTCGACCACGGCGATCCAGCCAAGACTGAAGCGGCGAAGCGGTTCCTGACCTATCTGTTCACGCCCAACGCCTACGTGACCTATCTCCACATGGCGCCGGGCGGCATGAACCCGGTTGTTCCCGAAATGGCCGCCAACGCGCGGTTCCTGAACGACCCCAAGGGGGTGTACTCCAACTACGGCGGTGAAAAGCTCGAAGAGATCATCAGCGGACTCGGCAGCATCGAGTCCTTTGGTATCGTCGACGGCAAGCGCATTGAAGCGGCCAGCGTCATCTTCGAACGGCAGATCATTCCACAGATGCTCTATTCGATCACCCAGGAAGGTGCGGATATCGACGCTGCCATGGCGGAGGCCGAAGCCGCCATGCAGGACGTCATCGACAGCATGTAACATCGGCACTTCACGGCCGGGGCGGTGTATCCGTCCCGGCCGTTTTTCTTCGAGGAAACCCTATGGCAACTATCGATCTGACGGTCCCGCGCGTGCTTTCGCCCAAGGAACGGGAAGCGAGACTCGGCTGGGCCTTGGTTCTGCCGGCGGTCATCGTAATCGCCGGGCTCGTTCTCTACCCGATCATCTATAACGTCTACCTGAGTTTTTTCGACGTCAGCCTGTCTGGAAACAACGTCTTCACCGGATTCGAAAATCACGTCGAGGTCATTACCGACGGCAATTTCTGGGGCGCGGTCTGGACAACGGTGATCTACGTCATTTTTTCCGTTCTGGGGACGGTCATCTTTGGCCTGATCGTCGCCATGGTCATGAACCGGGAGTTTCCGCTCCGGTGGCTCGCGCGGAGTATCATCCTTCTGCCTTACGTGGCGCCCGTCATCGCCACGGTGTTCGCCTGGCAGTTCTTCTTCGATCCGGTGAACGGTATCTTCGTCCACCTGACCGTGGAAGTACTCAACCTCGTTCAGAACCGGTTCAACTTGATCGGCAATCCGAGCACCGCCGTCGTCGTTGCCATCGTGTTCAGCGTCTGGAAGAACTTTCCCTTCGCCTATCTGATGATCCTCAGTCGCCTGCAGGCGGTCGACGAAACGCTCTACGAAGCGGCCGAACTGGACGGCTGCAACGGATGGGAGAAGTTCCGGTACGTGACACTGCCGGAACTCTACTTCATCGTCGGGTCCCTGGTTTTGCTCCGCGTTATCTGGAACTTCAACAAGTTCGAAGAGGTCTACCTGATAACCGACAACGTGCAGGTGCTCTCGATCTACACCTACCTGACGGCGTTTACCGGCGCCTTTGATCTCGGCCGCGGGGCCACGCTGGCGGTTGTCCAATTCGGAATCCTGATCATCTTTATTCTCTACTACGTAAAGAGGGTGCTCAAATGGTAGTACGCCAGCGCAGCCTTCTCCGGAGTGCCGGATTTGTTATCCTACTTCTTGCAATCCTGCTCTTCTCGCTCTTCCCGTTTGTGCAGATGCTGTCCACCAGTCTCAAGTACCCGCGGGACTGGGGGAATCCGTCGCTCATCCCGGAACGGATCAACACCGGTGCGTACAGGGAACTGCTCGGCATCGGCCTGCCCGAACCGGACATGTCGCAGGTACCCGAGTCGGTCAAGAACCTTCTGGAGGAATCGGAGATCACACCGGAACAACGCGAACGGATTCTCGCGGACTACATCGATACGGGAGACGTCTTTCCCTTCCCCCGGTACTTCCGGAACTCGCTTATGCTGTCGGCAATCGCCGCATTTCTGTCGGTTTTTGTCGCCGTGTTCGGGGCGTACTCTTTCAGTCGCCTCGAATACAAGGGTCGCGGCTACGTACAACGGGGAGTGCTGCTTGTGTACATGTTCGGGGGCATCCTGCTCCTGATTCCCCTCTACAAGGTGGCGGTGCAGATCGGTCTGCTGTCGACTCCGACGGGAACGTTCGTGGCGCTCCTCGTCGTGTACATGGTCCAGACACTCCCGGTGTCGCTCTACATGCTCGGGAACTACTTCCGGACAATACCGTTCTCGATTGAAGAGGCGGCGTTGATCGACGGCCTGACGCGGTTCCAAACGATCCGGCGTATCATCGTTCCGCTCTCGGTTGGAGCCATCGCAACGGTGTACATCTACTCCTTTATGATTGCCTGGAACGAGTACCTCTTTGCGAGCGTATTCCTCAAGTCGTTCAAGGAGATCTATACACTCCCGCTTGGACTGCGGGCGCTCTTCGTCAGCAAAAACGCGATCTGGGACCGAATCATGAGCGCCAGTATGCTCACGGCGTTGCCGGTCATTGCCATGTTCATGGCCGTCCAAAAACGTCTCGTCGGCGGATTGTCGGCAGGGGGTGTGAAGGAGTAGGTCGCCGCGCCGTACCAGGCTCCGCCGGCGCGCGGCGCACACGTGGCGCGCGGCCGGCCGAACGAACAAAACGCGCACCTGTAGCGTGGCGAAGCCGGTTTCGCTTCGCCGCAGAAACGCTTTTTGTTCGCCTGGTCTGGATCGAGCTACCGCTCCAACAGAGCGTCTATTTCCGCGACCTGGCCGGCGGTGAGAGGGCCCTTTTCCATGGCCCCGGCGTTCTCTTCCACCTGTTCGAACGTCTTGAATCCCGGGATCGGAATCGTGTGCGTACTTCGGGCCCAAAGCCAGGCGAGCGCTCCCTGAACGAGTGAGCGACCGTTCGACGTGAGAATTTCCCGGATAGCGTCGAGCTTATCGAGGAACTCAGGGCTGGGCCGTCCCTTTTCGAAGTACTTCATCCAATTCGGACTGTTGGGACCGCGGACGTCGCTCGGATCGGTGACCCCGACCTTGTCGTACTTGCCGGTGAGCAGACCCATCGCAAGCGGTCCCCGGTTGATCGCCGCAAGGTTCTGTTCTTCGCAGAACGTACGAAGCGAGGCGTTGTCATCAAGAACGTTGAGTTGGAACTGGATCGCCGAACAGTTGGTACCTGCGGCGAAGACCTCGGCACGGTCCCGGAAGTCGGTACTCCACCCGTAGGCGCGAATCTTTCCCTGGGAGACGAGATCTTCCAGGGCGTCCCGTACGGCGACGCCCGCGGCGGGATCGAAGTCGTTTATGTGAAACTGCAGCAGGTCGATGTAATCCGTCTTGAGTCGTCGCAGCGACGACTCGCACGCCCTGCGGACGTATTCCGGAGAACCGTCGTTCCCGGTGATCTCCTTTTCATCCTCGTCGAAGGTGCTCCCGAACTTCGTCGCGATTACAACATTCTGACGCTGACCAACGAGCGCCATTGATAGGATGCGTTCGCTGTGGCCGGCGCCGTATACATCGGCGGTATCGAAGAACGTCACCCCCGAATCGAGAGCGGCGTGGATGGCGGCGATCGATTCATGGTCGTCAACCTCGCCCCAGCCCACCTGATCGCCGCCGGCGTTGAAGGGTCCGCCGATCGCCCAGCATCCCATCCCGATCGCGCTCACCTCGATTCCCGATCGTCCCAATACGCGTTTCATGATCCTATGGTACCCCGGTTACGCTCAGCGGGCAAAGGAGCAATCACCCGTGATATGCTTTCGTCATGATAGTCACGGCGGCGGGACAGGAGGACTGCCCGGGGGCGCTGGAGGTGTTTTGGGAAACGGCTGCACAGACCGATTTCGTCTCGGACACCGAGCGCCGGGAGTTCGTTTTCAAGTACTTTGGATACTATCGCGACTGCGAGTCGGCGCTTTTCCTGGTGGCTCGTGACGACATCGGTGTCTGTGGATATATCTGCGGCGTCGCCCGTACACGGGAACACCAAGCTCTCTATCCCATCTCAGATCACCTGCCGCTCTTCGACGATCTCTACGACGAGTACCCGGCCCATCTTCACATCAACGTCCACGCCCGGACGCGTGGTCAAGGGATCGGCGCGAAACTGCTACGCTCCTTTGAGGAGGCGCTGGCGGGCGCCACACCGGCGACCTCAGGGGTGCACTTGGTCACATCTGCGGGAGCTCGCAATGTGTCGTTCTACCTCCGGAACGGATACACGTTCACCGTGGAACGGGCGCTGGGCGGCGCCGGGCTGCTCTTTATGGGTAAACGGCTTATCACTCGAAGTAGACGTTGACCAGCTCCGGCGCCGCATCCTCGGCGAGTTCTTCCTCCTCCCCCAGAAACTCGAAGACCAACGACAGGGCCAGCGCGCCGCCGGGAACCACGCCCACCGATTCATGGACGCTCCGTATGTACTCACGCCTGGAACTGGACAGCGCCACGGTTACGTGACTCGCGGTGATGGTCACTGAGCCGGTGTTCGTCACCAACACGGGAACATCAAAGGCAGCGGGTACGGCGCCCGGAACGCGATAACATCCCAGAATCTCCGCCTCGCCCGTGGGAACGGTGATGTTCGGCAGATCACAGGCGACGGTCACGATGACCGCAAAGATGCCAACCAGCGCCGGCGTGGCAATATCGCGCAGCAGATCGGCAAACCTCACGCGTCGTCCCTGTCGCGTGAATGGGACCATTCAACTCCTCCTTCGATTGAAATCGCGTTGACACCGCCGGATAGGCTTTTTTGAAGAGACGAGAACCAGCGCCGGCCGGATAAGCGCACGCCCGCCGTAAGACCCACCATTCGCCCCGACCGCGATTCGAGCCACTCCCGCGATCCGCTGCCCGCTTCGTTTACCCGGACGGAAACGGAAAGCGAAAACGCCACCGGATCGTTCACCACGAGGATCGCCGTTCCGTCGAGACTCACCGAATGGAACGTGGATACTCCCGGTCCGGGCCATCGCTCCCGAGTCCGGGTTGCCATCGGACCAACCGCAAACGCCACGGGGTCTCGAATGAACGTGTAGACGTAGCCGAGGGACACGCGATCGTAGGCGGGTTCGCCAAACGGAGACGTTGGCGAGGACGCTGCCTCGATGCTCCTCCGGTATCCGACAGACACCGCGTGTCGTCGCGACGCCGGCTCGGACGTGACGGTTACCGAACCGGACCACACCCCGGCGAACCAACTCCACCGGCCGGCTGACCGGTTCACGGCGATGGTCGTCCCCAGAACCGACGAGAGAATGAGGCGATCCTTGATCGTCAATGAAATACCGGGGGACGCACCGGTCGCTCGCCATCCGGTGCCGACGTTTTCATCGATATCGACCTGAAGCGACAGGGACACCAGCACATCGTGGCGTTCAGCGACGGCTATGCGCTCGTGTTCGCTGGTGTCACTCCAGAGGGGCGCCGCGCAGGCGATGAACATCAACGCGGCGAATGGTATCTTCCAGTGCGCGGCGCCGTTCCAATGCCGGCGCCGCCACGCGGTGAATTGCATCACGATTAAGACCAACCTCCCGGTGAACAGGGATCACCGCGACACCGGAGAAGTGACGCGCCAACTGCCGGCTGTCCCAGGTGAGAACTCCCCGGGCTGGATCAGCGATGACAAAAAGAAACGATCCGGGCAACGCGGTAACACATACGGCAAAATGCCCGGTGGGCCGATCGAAGTGCACGATAGTCGGTCCGTACCCGTTCACGTTGGTCTGGAGTTCGCCGGGAGTCATACGGAAGGCGCCGACTGCGAACCCCAGGGACCGAAGCGACGCGGCGACCTCGGCAACGGACACATAACCGCGGAAGTCGTCGTCATCGTCGCTGACCGAATCGATTCCCCAGAAGGGTCCCACCAACGACGCGATTGCCGCCGCTGCGCAACTGTCGGCGTGTTCCTGTTCGAACACTCCCGCGAATCGCAACTCTTCCAACGGAACAACCAGCGCGATGGCGAGGGTACAGATCGCGGAGGTCACGACTCGTCACGAAACCGGCTGCGATCAACGGCGCGTCCCGCCCGCAGATCTCCAAGCAGCGCATCGATCTCGTCCGGGGTGAGATAGGCGGTGCTGACGTTTGGATATGAGACAAGAGCTTCCTCCGAGACAACGCAGCCGGGCAGGAATACGTAGGGGACGGCTGTGAGGCTGTCCATCCACTCGGTTTCATCGGTGACGATCGTTCCGTGTTCCGGCATCAACTGGACGATCTGTAGGGAAGGGGGAACGCTCCGTAGGACGGGTAGTTTGACCATGCCGGGGTCGTCGATAGCGACTAACTCGACCTGATTGTTATTGGTGAGGTCGATCAGCTTACCATTTAACGGACTTGGCCCGTCCAAACCGAATCGCGAGTAGTTGGACGAGACGACGAACGTCCTAAGATTGGACATTCCTGAGATGAACGACAATTCCGTTGCGGCACAAAGCGAGATCACCAGGTTTTCAACTTGACGAACATCACGGAGAAATCCGAAATCTGAGATGGCGATCACGTTATAAAACGTGAGATCCTGCAGCCCGGTCACAGCAGGCAGACCAGTTATTGCGGTGATCCTGTTGGACGGTGAAGCTGACAATCCACGCTCTTCGAAACCCCACACGGAAACAAACAACGATTGCGTGTGTTCCGATATCTGATCGTATGGAGATACCGATCCGTCCGCATACTCGACTTCGATCGAGACAATATTGGGTTCGCCGCTGGCCGCCACGGCGACCAGCAACGACAAAGCCATTGAACCGACGAGACCTCGGTATCTTGGCAAGTACACAACGCCTACCTCGACCAGACCGTGTAGTATGCCCTTCGTGGAATAGGAACAAACCGTTGCGCGGTCACGCGGTCCGGGACGTAGCCGTCACGGTGGGTCGACATTCGTTCAGTTCCCGCGTAACTGCCGTTGGTGTAACGACGATACGTTCCGGCGCCTGTTCCCCGTGCATCGTACACCTGCAGATGGCCCTTTGATCCGTCGGAGGCGGTGAAGATGTACCCCGCGGTTCCGGGACGCGGGGTTGCTGTGCCCCGGCCGCGATACTGCGAATAGATCTGCGCCACCGTCACGTTGTTGAAATCCATCCTGGCGCCCGGACCGGCATCGGTGTCGAGTCCCAGCGCCTCCGCCCGGTTGCGGGCGATGATGTCGCAGTGCACGTTGTTCCTGTTTCGCGGGCGGAACGACCGGCGGCGGGATCGCCGCGCCCGGTTGCGAACGCGGACGCCCCGGACATGTAGGGCACCGGTGGCCTCCTCCATCTCGGTCTCCGAAAGCAGCGCGCCCGCAACTCCGGCCAGGAACGGTTCCGCCGTCCCTTCTATCACAGCGCCGGCCGAACCGGGGTCTTGATCCGCCGTGGCGGACGCTATGGCTCCACCCCGCGGCACACCAATCGGAGCCGTTTCGGCCCAACAATCAACATCACCGGCAACCGCGGAAAACGGTGCAAGCGTGCCCACCAAAAAAGTGAACCAACAAACGAAACGTGTAAAGTGCAATGGTCTCCTCCCATGAGTCCCATGCGTGTCCCGAACGCGGCCTCACAGCCGCGTTCGCCGTCAAACGCGTATTCGCGCGTACGCTGTGTGTTGGCGGGAACTCATCGCCGTGCTTGAGCTGCAGCAGCAATTCTCAGTATGGACGGAGGGTGACGAGCCCTCCGACGACTGTGTCTCTGTCAAACGCAATCAGGTCCCATTTCGGAGATCACATTACCGATTGGAAGTGAGTATCCCCAGGCGCGCCCGGAAGGAAGAACAAAACGCGTCTCTGCAGCGCAGCGAAGCCCAGCGTTTTGTTCTTCGAACCGTGCCAAGGCTATGTGATCTCCACCATGCGAACAGCTTGAACTGCAGTGAAGCGATTGCGGAGTTTCGCTGCATCGATATAATGATTGGTCGCGCCGCGTCGGTACACATAAAGCTACCCCGACCGCGAGCAACCCCCACAAGGAGAGGCACGTGAAACCCGTCGCCTACGGAATCGGAAACCCCCTGATCGACGTTGTCTACCACGCATCGGAAAACGACCTGACCGCCCTCGGCCTGGACAAAGGCATCATGCATCTCGTCACCGCCGAGCGCCAACGGGAAATCCTCAATCGCTTCGCCACGCGCGAACCGGTGCTCAGACCGGGCGGGTCGGCGCCCAATACCATGCTCGCCTGTGGCGGACTCGGCGTCCCCACCGTGGTTGCGGGGAAGATCGGGAACGACGACTTCGGCGACTCCTACCGGGACCAGGTGGCAGCCTACGGAATCACCTCGCGGCTTGTGGCCGGTGACGGTCCCACCGGGTCCAGCGTGATCCTGATCACACCGGACGGCGAACGCACTATGAACACCCACCTGGGCATGTGTCAGGAGTACAACCGGGAAGACATAGACGAAGCGCTCCTATCACAGTCGAACTTCCTCTACTTCACCGGCTACATGTGGGACACGGACGTGCAGAAAGAGGCGCTGCAGCACGCCATCGCGATCGCCAGGAAAAACGGCGCGCGCGTCGTTTTCGACGTAGCCGATCCCTTTGCCGTCAGCCGGTACCGGGCCGATTTCCTAAAACTCCTGGAACGGGACGTGGACGTCGTCTTTTCCAACCATTCGGAGGCGTCCATCCTCTTTGACACAGACGAGCGCGAAGAGAGCGCACAAAGCCTGGCACGCCTGGTACCCACCGGTGCACTCAAAATCGGGAAGGACGGATCGTTGACATGGCCGGCGGAAGAATCGGGAGGTGCAGCGGACCCGGCAAACCAACCGTCCATCGCCCACGTACCCGCGCGCCCCATCAAACCTACCGACACTACCGGCGCCGGCGATATGTACGCGGCCGGGTTCCTGGCGGCCCTATCACGCGGAAGAAACGCACCCGACGCGGCCCGCATCGCCGGGTACCTCGCAGAAGAGATCATCCAGCAACTCGGCGCCCAGATCTCGATCGACCGGATGCGCGAGTTACGGGCCGAGCTCTTTCCCGTATAGAGACGCCACCGGGGAGCCGGGAATCCGGATCCGGCCTGCAAGCCCTGCGCGGCGGCAAAAACAAAAATCATGAGGGGGAAGTCTCCCCCTCGCTTCAGCACCGTCGGCGGACGAGCGCATGACGTCTCCTCCCCGGAGAACCGTATACGGCCCGGTGGTCCCCATACGTAGAAGGGCGACGTACCACGTGCTGGAGCGCACTCGTCCGCCGTTCTTGCCCCGCGCCCGTCCGCCGCACCGCGCGGCGTTCCCCGGCTCCGTCACCTCCGCCGGCGCCGCGTTCGGTGCTTCCGCTACCCCCTCGGTTCCCACCCGAACCGTGCCATTCGAAGCACACCGTAGTGAGGATGCCCTCATCGAGGTTTCCAGCCTGCGATCCGGAATCACGTGCAGCGTCGGCACAGTCGCCTTCGTCACGCCCCGGGAGTTCCTCGTCACCGTCCACGAGTGATACGCTTATCGATGTATGCGAACCAGCGCCTCCCTAACGACGCTCGTCCAGGAACTGGTGGGCGACGCCGCCGAAATAGACCGACTTCTCGCGCGAAATCGCACCGCATGGCAGCGTATCCGGAACGGTGCCGACGGTCCCATCGACTGGGGCGCCCTGGGCTACACGATTTATACGCTCTACGGCGTACTGGAAAACTACTTCCTCCGCGTTTCCAAAGCCTTTGAAAACAACCTGCCCGGCCACCGGTGGCACCATGCCCTGGTCGAACGAATGGCACTCGATATCCCCAACCTGCGGCCGGCCTTTCTCGTTGCACCGGGGGAGAGTCGCGACGTACGGGAGATCCTGCGGTTTCGCCACCGTTTCCGCCACCTCTACGGCGAGGATCTCGATCCCGGGAAGACGGCGGCGGTCCAGGAAATCGTCGTTCGCTTTTTTGCACGCTTTCCGGAACTCCACCGTGACTACTGCCGAAAGCTCAAGGCGATCGCCGATGCCCTTTGATCCGGAATCGTACGCTACCGGAATACGCGCGGAGAACGAGCGGGAGGCCCGGGCAATCGCGCGGAGAGCGGAGCTTGCACGAGCCGAGGCAGCCCGCCTCGCCGCAAAGATCGCCTCGGGGGACCCGTCGGTACAGCGCGTCGTTCTCTTCGGTTCACTCGCCGACGGATCGCCCCCGACACCACACTTCGATATCGATCTTGCAATCGACGGGGGTGACCTCTTCCGCGCCATGGAGATTGCCGAGCAATCGGAGTTCGACGTAGACATCGTCACGATCGCCTGCGTTCCCGAACACGTTCAAACGTCCATCAATCAGCGCGGTGTCGTTCTCTACGCGGCAGACCCCGCCCCGGACCGGTAGGCACCAGACGCGGCGTTCCCCGGCTCCGTCACCTCCGCCGCGCTCGGCGCTTCCGCTCCCCCCTCGGGAACCCACAGGCTATACGCGAACCATTGCCGACTCGCACCGGACCGCCGTCATCGCGACCGCGGCTCCTTCGCGCACGAGGCTTTACTACGCGTGCCGCCGCCGCGTTGGGAACGGCGAAATTTCAGTACTATGTGACGAACATCATAGACGTATCGAACGGATGAACTGAGGATTTGGCGACACAATCTCATTCGGCAATCAAACCTGCAGGAGTCACGAAATGAAAACCGTTGGTGAAACGAATCTGGAGATTATCCTCGCAAAAGGTCATCTGTCGCCCGCCCAACTGAGAAAACTCGAAGTCGGGTCCGTTGTCCTTCTATTGGATCGGTGCCCCGGCGAACCCGCGACGATCACTTGCAACGGTCGCGAGCTTGCGCTTGTCGAAGTCTACAAAAAAGACGATCGGTGGTTCTTTCAGATTTTCGACGGCGATTGGAAACCCAAGAGCCTTCCCGGTCGTCTGAGCACCGAGCGTTTGTTGGATCAACTGCCCATCGAACTCCGTTTATGGTCCGGGCGCGTTGACGCGCGGACGTTGAGTTCACTCGGTGCCGGATCGGTTCTCTCAGCGGTCACAGGTGACCCGCGTGGAGTTGTAGCGGAGCTGACCGTTTTCGGAGGAGTCGTCGCGGTTGGGGTGCCCGTGATATCGGGTGAGTTTTGGGGTATCCAAATCACGGACGTTGTTGCTGATGGATGGAACCAAGGCATTGGGACAATGCCTACCGGCGTCCCAGACGACCTCAAGATCTACGATTTCAGCAAGCCGGACCGTTTCAGCCGGGACCAGATCCACGCGCTGGCCGTCCTGCACAATACCATCGCCGACCGCCTCGCGAACTTTGTACCCCACGTTCGATCGATAACGCTTCGGCTCGTCGATCAAATTGCCTGGCATGAGATCGCGGAGTTTGTGGACCCTGGCGCTTCGTTCTCCGAACTCTCGGCAGGGTACACGGTCACCGACGGTTCGCGGTCCCGCGCGGATCAAGAAATTGAGTACTTCAACGATCTAGACACTGGGAAAAGCGATCCCGATTGGGATCGGAAATTCCGACAACGGGCGCACGATATGGCTACGGCGTTGCCCCTTGAACGAGTTCTGATAGGGTGGTCCGGTACGCCCGACCAGCTTCCCGTTGAACTGGTAACGTCCGCGCTCGAACACAGTTGGGGGCGCTTGTTTCCCGTTCAATTCGCCGACCAGACCGATTGGCAGACACCGCTTCGGCAAGACTTCCTCGAAGACTTTGAAATGGTAGTCTTCGTTCGTTTGCAGGCCGACAATGGCAACCTCACGGTTACCTACCCGTACCGATACCTTCGGAAACTCCTCGGCCTGCTTGCGGGACTCTCCTCGTGAAACAATCGGAGATCATCGAACGTATCGCCGACGCATTTGGTCAAAACGACCGCCGTATATTCGCACGAAATCTCCCCTCATTTCGGATTGAAGAGTTTCGACGCGAGAAACACATCGAATACCAAGACGACCTGGCGGACGCGGCGAGGCTGGTGGTCGCCGGAATGGCCGAATTGTCCAAATGGAGATTGGATGGCTCACGATTGCTCGTTCGCACGGTCGAACCGGGTGAATGGATAGGGTTAGCCGAAACAGTCGCGGCGGGTCCATATCTTTCAGACGCCTGTGCGGCCCCCGATTGCTATACCGCTACCTTCGGTGTGTCAGCGACTCGGGATCTTGTGTCCCGTTTCCCCGAAAACATGTCGCAATTCCTTGCCCGTGAATACTACCGGCTCCACAAGCACCTCAGTCTGTCGTCGGCACGGGACCGAGTTGTCCAGTTTCTTCTCACCAATAAGAACAATGAATCTCAAATCACAGTCACGCAAGAAGAAATCGCCCATCGGTTATCATTGAGTCGCGAGACGGTGAATCGAACGTTAAAAGAGCTGGAAAACCGAGGATCGCTTGAAACCGGTCGTGGAAAGATCACGATTCTCCGCCCTTTGAACAATTATGGCCGGAAGTGAATCAACATAACCTTGAGATCTCTTGCCGGCTACGGCGGCGACCGGAGGGAGCCGATTGGCGCGTCCCTTGCCGGCGCGGCCGATCAGCAACGAGCGCGCCGAAGCAACCGCTCACGTCCCAGAAAACGCCTCGGCTTCAATACTGCCCAACGAAGTGTTCAGAGACCGACGCTTTGTTGCACTTGATGGTTGAAGCTACAACGTGCAGGCGGAGATCCGCTACCGGGCCCTCGAACTCGCACAGCCAGAAGAGGCGCAACGACCGAGGGATCTCGCCAAGAAGGAAAATGAGCGCCGGTTTGAGGATCTACGCAACCTGGAGAAGGACAGATAGATATGAAATCCCGCAACTCCTGCGCGCTACACTCCTCGCGTTTGCCGGGCTACAGTCGCGGATCAATCATCACTTTCATCGTGGGTTCGGTTGGATGCAGAAGAAGATCGATGCCCCTGGCGAATTGCTCAAGAGGCAGCAGATGCGAGACAAGATCAGAAACTCTGACGATGCCTGACTCAATGAGGTCGATGGCTTGCCGTGAGTTTCGAAGGGATGTGAAGGAACCCAGTATCGTGAGCTCTCGGTTGAAGACCTTGAATGGATCGATGGTCAGACGCGAATCCTTTGGAGGAACCCCAAAGAGCAGGATCCTGCCGGCGGGTCGCACCAGGTCAACCGAATCCTCGACC
Source organism: Spirochaetales bacterium (assembly GCA_028282545.1). Classification (GTDB taxonomy): domain Bacteria; phylum Spirochaetota; class Spirochaetia; order DSM-27196; family Alkalispirochaetaceae; genus JANQHT01. The sequence goes on along the minus strand of JANQHT010000070.1, from coordinate 38,482 downwards.
ACGGATGGCACGCCGGTGGCGTCTACAAACATGTCGTATTGACCTCGTGGCACATCACTCAGATCTCGAAACACGCTGTTCGCACCAGCGCCCTCGACGAATTGTGCACGACTCTCGTTCCGCTCGATCACATCTATCCAGGAGACTCCCGTCGCGCGGAACACGCGGAGAAGCAGGATGCCAATAGGGCCGGCACCGGCTATGGCAATCCGGTCAGCAAGACGTGGTTTCGCTATCTCCACGCCGTGGATCACGCACGACAACGGTTCCATGAACGCGCCGTAGACAAAGTCGATTTCCCCAATGGAGAAGACGGCGGTCTCCGGTACAGTCACATGCGTCGCCATCCCGCCGGGCGCTGTGACTCCGACCGCCCACCAGTTCCGGCAGAAGTGACGCCGATTCTCCCTGCATTCCTGGCAGTCTTCGCAGGCAACGTTCGGTTCCACAGCAACACGGTCGCCCGGCTTGAAGTGCGTCACGGCGGATCCCGTGGCGACAACCGTCCCGGAGAACTCGTGCCCCGGGATGACAGGAAACTCGCCAATGTACTCGCCCTTGTAGATGTGCAGATCCGTGCCACAGATGCCGCTTGCCGCAACTTCAATTGTCAGGTTTCGGTCTGCCGGGTTCATCAAATCCTCTTCCGACAACTCGACGATCTTGATAACGTGAGGTTCTCGTATTTCTGCAGCTCTCATCCGCATTGCTCTCCCTTCAGGTGCCCCTCAATCCAAGAGGCTGACGCGAAATACACCGCGCCTTGTGTGAGTTCAGCTCCCGCCGCGCAGCAGATCGCACATCAGGTCCATCGCCTGAAATGAAGCGCCGTAGTTGTCGGTGATGAACCCGTGAGGCATTCCTTCAAACAGATAGAAGTCGACCGGAACTTCTGCTGCGCTGAGGAGTTTTGCGTAGCGAACTGCATGGTCAACAATCGGATCAGATTCAGCCGAAATGACTTGCGTTCGCGGAAGTCCGCGGAAATCCTTCGCCAGCATCGGGGACACGCGAGGGTCGCTGGCCTGACTCAGGTCCTGCAAGTACATCTCTGTAGCTATGTTTGGCCCGCTCAGATCAATCTCAAGGAAGTATCCTTTCGCGTATCGTTTCAATGAGTAGTACTCTGTCTCGGTGAGATCAAGGCCGGGGTAGATCAGGATCTGGTTTGCAACGGGGAAGTCGCCGCTGTCTCTGGCTGTCATTGACACAACAGCGGCATAGTTGCCGCCGGCGCTGTCGCCGGCTACCGAGATTCGATTTGGATCGCCTCCGTGCGCCTTCGCCGCGTTGTCGAAGACCCACTGCGTGGCGCCATAACAGTCCTCCAATCCAACAGGAAACTTGTGCTGGGGTGCAAGACGGTAGTCCACTGAGAAGATCACGGCGCCGGATCTGTAGGCAAGGTAGCGGCACACATAGTCATAGATGTTGATGTCGTTGATTGCCCAGCCCCCGCCGTGGTAGAGGACGAGCACCGGAGCGCCCCCCGGTTCCGCCGGATGGTACACCCGGACGGGCACGAAGTATCCATCGCGCTCAAATCCGGACTCCGTCGTTCGGACCTTCATCAGTTGCGGATAGACGGCTTTCTTCATGACTGCCAGGGTCATGACGGCGAACTTCTCGCGATGATACAGTGCGCGTGCCTCAGCATCAGGGGCAAGATCAAACCTGTCAGGTGGCGGGAGCACAACTTCCGGCGCGAGTTCACCATAGTTCAGACTGATGTTCTCTGGATTGAGTTTCTGCATTGATCCTCCCTAGGCTGCAGCCGCAGCCTTGGATGCGGCGGATCTCTTGTGCTGTAGACCGTCAATCCCGACCGCCGTCAGCAGCACCAACCCCTTCACGAGCATCTGGTAGTACTCGCCGAGGCCAACAAGGAGCAGTCCATTGCTCAGGACGCCCATGACGAGGACCCCCACAAATGCGCCGGATATCTTGCCCTCACCGCCGGAGATACTCACTCCACCAAGTACGATGGCCGTGAGAACGTCGAGCTCAAATCCGGTGCCCGCCACAGGCTGTCCGGAATTGATCCGTGCAAGCATTATGATCGCCGCGATACCGGTAAGCAGTCCAAGAAGGGCATAGACGGTTATCTTGATGCGGTCCGTGTTCAGGCCTGAGAGACGTGCCGCCTCCAGGTTGCTGCCAACTGCATACACCTCAACACCGAAGTACGTCTTGTTGAGCAGAAACCCACCCACAAGGACTATCACAATCATGATGATGACCGGAATAGGAATCACCCAAACATATCCCTGAGCGATCGCCTTGAGCGACGAGGGCATATTGTAGACCGGCATTCCGCCGCATGCGATGTAGCTCACCCCCTTGAGGATTGTGAGCATTGCGAGTGTCGCAATCAGCGGATTGATCCGCATCTTCGTCACCAGAATCCCATTGATGAAGCCAATGACCGCTCCCATGGCAACTCCAATCGCTACTGCGAGGGCGGGTGACATGGCTGCATCCCGAATCAGAAGCGCGGTGACTACACCAATGAGGGAGATCTGTGATCCAACGGAGAGGTCTATGCCTTGTCCAATGAGGACGAAGGTGAATCCCACACCAACTATCGCCAGCATGGACACCTGTCGAATCACGTTGATGAAGTTCTGAACTGTCAGGAACGCGGGACTCGCGATCGAGAAGAATATGACGAGCAGCAGCAGTATTCCGAGAATACCGAGCTTCTTGACGAAGAACATGAATTTCATTGTGTGCCTCTTATCCTAGTGAACAAACGCATAGTTGAGTATCTTGTCCTGATCAAACTCAGGTCGTTCAAGCTCCCCCGCGATCTGGCCGTCAGCAACCACGAGAATACGATCTGAGAGTCCGATTACCTCGGGAAGCTCAGATGAGATCATGACAACGGCGTAGCCTTCTTCCGCAAGCTTGCTGATCAGGCGGTAGATCTCCTGCTTTGCCCCGACATCTATGCCCCGTGTGGGTTCGTCCAGGATCAGTATGTGCGGTTTGCGAGCGACCCACTTGCTGAGCACGAGCTTCTGCTGATTTCCGCCACTGAGATTTCGCGCGAGCTGATCCATGTTGGGTGTCCGAATGTCAAGACGATCCTTGAAATCGTTGCAGATCTCATCCACCCGGTTTCTGTCCACGATCATCAGCCTTCCGGACAACTGGCGAAGCATCGGAAGGACGATATTCCACCTCGTAGACATATTGAGAAGGACTCCCTGGCCCTTCCGGTCCTCCGGTATGAAACCAATCCCGGCCTCGACTGCGTCGCGCGGGTGCTTGATTTCCACTGGCCTGCCGTCTACGAGAATCTCGCCGCTGCTCTTTGGATCGGCCCCGAAAATGAGCCTCACCAGCTCGGTCCTTCCCGCTCCAACAAGACCCGCCAGTCCCACTATCTCTCCAGCACGGACGGCAAACGAGATGTTCCTTATCCCGTTTCCGGAGAGTTTTCGGACCTCCAGCTTCGTTTCGCCGGGAGCAATGTTGCGTTCCGGGAAGGTCTCCGCGACGTCGCGGCCGACCATGTAACTGATGAGTTCCTTGCGCGAAGTCTCGCTCGTCTTGAGATGGATGATCTTCTGACCGTCGCGCATGACAGTCACCGTGTCGGCGATCTGAGAGAGTTCCTGGAGCCGGTGCGAGATGTAGATGATGCACGTGCCCTGATTCCTGAGATCCCGGATCAGGTCAAAGAGGATCTCAATCTCCGTGTCAGTGAGCATTGCAGTGGGCTCGTCCAGAATCAACACCTTGGGGATCTTGGATACCGCCTTGGCAACCTCCACGAGCTGCATCTGCGGTATTGTGAGATCCTTTATGCGGGCCTTGGGATCAATCCCAAGTTTGATGCGTTCGAAGAGTTCTGTCGCGCGGCGCGACATCTCCTTTCGATCGAGAGTGAGACCACGCATGATGGGATTGCCCAGGAATATGTTCTCGGAGGCAGACAGTGTCGGAACGAGGTTGATCTCCTGGTACACGACGTCTATCCCGTTCTGCCGGGACAGATGCGGAGTCATGTGCTCATACACGACGCTCTCGTACTCGATCGTGCCGCTGTCCGGCACCTCCGCACCAGAGATGATCTTGATCATAGTCGACTTCCCGGCACCGTTCTCACCGATGATTGCGTGCACTTCCCCGGAATGGAATTCCACCGAAACTCCGGATAGCGCCGTCACGCCGGGATACGTCTTTGTTATTCCTGAAAGCGACAGGATCTTCTGCTTGGTAGATGTCATGCTCTCGTCCGGTCTCGTACTGCGCGGGTCCTGACAGATACAGGCGAGTCCGGCCATCGGACGGACTCGCCTGCGCCCTGCTCCGGCGTTCAGTCGATGAAGTCGTCGACGTTTTCAGCCGTGACGGGGATCATCTCGAAATAGATATCCCTTGGAACCTCTTCTCCACGCACGAGCGCCACCGCAGTATCAACCATCTGGGCACCCTTCTCTACAACATCCGTGTAGACCGCCGTTCGTATGTAGCCACCCTCGCTGATGACGGTCAACACGTCGGGGCTCGCATCACAGGTGAAGATCCCAAAGCTCTCACTTCCCTTGTTCTGCGAGTTCACCGCTTCGTTCGCCGCGAAGGCAAAGAGGCCGGCGGTGGTACAGATGACGTTAACGTCCGGGTGAGCCTGCATGAGATCCTCAACTGCTTCTACTGCTGTAATCGGATTGCTTGCCGAGACCTCCTGGACGATATTTGCCGTCGGCGCAAGCTCGTTGAGCGCATCAGTGATGCCCATCACGCGTTCGTTGAGGATCGGGATCAACGGGAAGTTCACTATTCCGACCACACCGTTGCCATCCAGCCGATCGTTTATCCAGGCCGCCGCGGCTTCTCCCACCGTGTAGCCAAACTCGTAGTTTTCCACAGTGAGCGAACTGTCGTAACTCTCGATCATGATGTCATATGCAACGACCTTGAGGCCGGCTTCCATTGCCCTGTTGATCGCCGGTACCGAAGCTTCCTGGTCAAACGCATGGACAATCAGTGCGTCAACTCCCGATGCAATGAAGTTCTCAATCGCCGAAATCTGAGAGTTCGGGTCCTGTTTTGCGTCGTTGAGTATTATCTCTGCGCCCAAGGCCTCTGCCCGTACTTGCATCTCACGGTACATATCCACCCACACCGGATTTGATATATCTGCGATTGAGAAACCAATTCGGATCGTCTCCGATTCCTCCCTCCTTCCACCCGCAAAGACCGCCGAAGCCAGTCCAAATGCGAGAAGAAGCACGATACCGATAGCAATGACCTTCCTCATGTCATCCTCCTTTGATGTTTTCTTCATAAAAGCAATTTCAATGCCAAGACCAGGCATTGGCTTGAGATTCAGCCATTTTGTTACCTGGCAAAGGGATGCTGACAAGCAACGGGTAATTGGAAGGTTATTCTTGCGTGTGGGCCGAAACGCCTGTACACTTTCTGCACAAAATGTGCAGGGTATGTGCACGGAGGTTTACAGTGTATACGATTCTCGTGGTAGATGACTCCGAGAAACTCTGCAAGATCATCAAGAAGGACATTGAGATACTCGGCCATAAGGTCACCTACGCAATCTCCGGGCATGCGGCACTCACCATGATCCGTCAGACACACGTCGATGCCGTCCTGCTGGACCTGAAGCTCGGCAATGAAGACGGGATCGAAGTCCTTGAACGGATGCGGAAAATCGTGCCCGACCTGCCGGTCATCATGATTACGGGTAATGCAACAATTGGATCTGCAGTTCTGGCAATCAAGAAGGGAGCCTTTGACTACATCCAGAAACCGGTCAACTTCGAGAGACTGGTCCGGGTAATCAAGAATGCGGTCGGCATGCGCAATCTGGCCCGTGACAACACCGCTCTTCGCACGCTTCTGGACCAGGATCGCCACGAGATTGTGCCGACCGCGAATCCTGAGATGCTCGGACTGCTCGAGACCGTCCGGCGATTTGCGGAGACAAATCTCTCGGTATTGATTACCGGAGAGAGTGGCACCGGAAAGGAACTCGTGGCTGAGTACATTCACGCCCATTCTCATCGACGTGAAAAGGAGCTCTCAACCATCAATTGTGCAGCGTTCTCTGAGACACTTCTGGACGACGAACTCTTTGGCCATACCAAGGGGGCGTTCACAGGAGCAGTGTCATCAATGAAGGGAGTCTTTGAGAGGTCGCACGGCTCAACGCTCTTTCTCGACGAAATCGGGGACATGCCGCTGGCTATACAAGCGAAGATCCTGCGTGCAATACAGAGCCAGGAGATTCGCAGACTGGGCGACGAAAGGAAGATCGTGGTCGACACCAGATTCATCGCAGCAACTAACAAAAATATCCAGGAACTGGTGGCGCGCGGCGGGTTCCGTGAGGATCTCTACTTCCGGCTCAACACCTGCCAGGTTCTCGTGCCGCCGCTGCGCGATCGTCCGGAAGACATAGGCTACCTGGGAAGGCTGTTTCTGGAAAGGAGGGCGGCATTGGATGGCTCGGCCCCCAAGCGGCTGGCAAAGGCAGTCGAGATCTTCTTCAATGAATACGATTGGCCCGGCAACGTCAGAGAGTTGAGAAATGTCATTGACTACGGTGCTGTCGTGGCCACGGGACCGGTCATGGGTATGGATGACCTGCCGGAGCACCTTTTTGGCAGCGCCCGGACCCGAGTCACGTCCGCGTTGCGGCATGAGCTGTCAGAAAAGGAACGCATCGAGGAGGTTCTCGTGCGTTGCCGGCACAACAAGTCAAAAGCTGCCGATATGCTCAAGATCAGCCGACGCACTCTGTACAACAAGCTTGAGAAGTGGGGGATAGATGTGTAGCGTCAGCGATTCACCATTACTCTCACTGCGAAACGTTGGCCTGACCTACGATTCGATTGCCGCCCTCAATGACGTCAATCTGGACTTCCGCGCCGGGGAGATCCACGCGGTGGTCGGCGAGCATGGCGCCGGGAAGACGTCGCTCGCGCGGATAATTGCCGGGCAGGATCGTCCAACGGAGGGAACCGTCCTGCTTCGCGGCGAGCCCGTCCGCATCCACCGGCTGATCGCTGCACGGCGCCTGGGTATTGAAGTGGTACGGCAGGAAACCTGTCTGTTCGACAGCTTTTCGATCGCCCGCAATATTTTGATCGACAAGCAGCCAGGACCGCTGCGGATATTCAACCGCAAGCGCGACGAGGCGACGGTGGATGCCTTCCTCTCCGCGCACAACGTGAGCCTGGACTCGCGCAGAAAGGTCTCGACTCTCAAGCGATCGGATCGCGTTATGGTCGATTTCCTCAAGCACGTCTTTCGTCGGCCACAAGTGCTCATTCTCGACGAGACGGTCGAGCAGTTGTCGAGCGAGCATCTGAAGGTCGTGCTCCCAATGCTACGCTCAATCAGAAACGACGACGGCCTTATCATCTTCATCACCCACCGGATTGATGACGTGTACGAACTTGCGGATCGTGTCTCGATCTTCCGAGATGGAAGTCTACTCATCACGGAGCCCGTTCAGAGCATAGACAAGATCAGCCTCATCAAACTGGCGTATACGCACGTGAGTCTGACTCCGGGCGTGAAGTATCTTGAGCCGGATATCTACGAGCTGCTCAAGTACAACGAAGCCATTCTTACGAAGCTTCCTTTCGCGCTGCTTGTGACCGACTCCAGGATGAACGTCAGGTTGATGAACGAGGCCGCCGCGGCGCTGTTTTCGTCGCAGGGTTCCATGCACATCAATGAGCCGCTTGAGACCTTCATCGGTCCACGCAACCATGTCTTCTATGAGACAATCCGGTCCCGGATTGAAACGGACTCAGACAACTGCTTCTTCAACGTCGAACTGTCACTTGATGACGATCTTGCCAGCAAGAACGTCAACATCATCCCCCTCTACGACGGGACGTACCCTATCGGTAAGATCATCACCATAGAAGACGTCACCGAGTATGAGCGCCTTCGCCGCCAGATCAGCCTTACAGAGAATCTGTCCTCGCTCGGGCTGCTTGCGGCCGGTGTCGCCCATGAGATCAACAACCCGCTGGAGATCATCAACTACTACGTCCAGAACATCCTGCTCACGAATCCGGACAATCCGGAAATTGCCGACTCCGTTCGCGATATTCAGGAAGAAATCGTCACGGTATCCGGAATCATCGGCAATCTTCTGGTGTTCTCTGAGAACCGCGTGCAACTCGAGGAGAAAGTCGATGTTCACGACCTAGTGTCCACAATGGTAAGACTCATGGGCCGAACATTTGAAGAGAAGTCGATCCGAATACATTACGAGCATCAAAAACAGCCGTTCTTCGTGCGGGGGGTTCGAACCGAATTGCGACAAGTCCTGCTCAACGTCTTCCGCAACGCGTATGAGGCGATGTCAGACGGCGGAGAGATTGTTGTGAAGACGCTGTCAGGTCCGGGTCCCGACAGCGTTGAAGGCATCATCACCATCACCGATACAGGGCCCGGAATCGACAAGAGTATTGAGCGCGATATCTTCGTACCGTTCTACTCGTCCAAGTCCAGTCCCAGCCCCAACATGGGGCTTGGTCTGTCCATATCCTTCAGTCTGGTTCGCAAACTCGGAGGTTCTCTGGAGCTGCGGAATGTACCGGCAGGCGGGTGTCGAGTCACCATTCGCCTTCCCACGGTGATCGCGCAACCTGACCGGGAGGTGCTTGAGGCGTAGGTCTACTGGAGCACCATGCCTACATCGCCGAGGTGATTCGCCGTCCGATTCCCTGGGTTGATCCGGTGACAAGGGCGGTCCGCCCTTCCAGTGAAAACAGATCAAGACTCATGCGTGCCTCCGGTGCTTTCCTACCATTCCCCGCAGTATCCTGATACCACCCCGCAGACTGAGGCAGCGGCCCTGGAGGCAAACATTGCTCCCGGCCGCCCCAGGGCAGCCTCCAGGTCCGGGTCCGTCTGGATACAGGCCAGGATCGGCACATCGTGCCGGCCGGCAAGGCTGGTGACCTCTGCGAGATTCTACACCTCCTCCGAGCGCTGGATCGACTGGTCTTCCACCATGTTGGCGACCACGCCGGTCACGCGATGTAGCGGCCCAACCGCGGAGAGGAACCGGTCCGCAACTCCCACCGCGGGCAACGAAGGAGTCGCGACTGCGATGGCCTCCGCCCGCGGCATGAATCTGATCACGTCCAGTATTGCTTCCCCTAATCCGGGAGGCAGATCAACAAGGAGCAGATCAACAAGGAGCAGATCAAGCTCGGGCCAGACAGTCACGTCGAGCATCTCGCTGATCGCGTCTGAAACCTCTGCGTCGCGAAGAGCCAGGGGACGGTTGCCGGAAAAGACCGTGGCGCTCATGAAGTGGATTCTTTCCGGACCGGATATCGGGATGAGTCCCTCTTCCTCCGGAAAACTGAGGTTCATTCCCAGCATGAGATGCGCAGCAGCTCCGTGGATGTCCAGACCAAGAAGGCCAACGCGGGCCCCACTGGCCGCGTCGGTCAACACTGAGAGCGCCGTTACGGTGGTCTTCTCCACCCCACCTTTGCCGCCACCCACCGCGACGATACGGTGGACCGGCATGAGTCGCTTCTCAAAGACGGAGCGACGCGGGTCCATCATCGATCTGCTCCTTCAGACTCTCCGTCGGCGGAGCCGGCAGCTGAGTCGGGGGCGGGCGATCCGATGGACACCACGCTCACGTCCCGACCGGCTGTCACGCGGAAGTCAGGGCTCCCGCAGTTAAGACAGGAGATGAATGTGTGCGCAACCTCCGGCAGGAAGTGAATGGCCTCGCAGGTTGCCTCATCCAGGTCGCAGTCAGAGAACGCCCAACCGTGCCCGCGTCCGATGATGGGTTGAACGATTCCACATTTCGACACTGCGAGAAAACGGTCAGTTGGCTCGCTTCAGAGAGGTTCCTTATACGAACTTCTCCACAGACACATCGAACAAAGCGGCGAGTTTCTTTGCCGTTTTTACGCTGATCGATCGGTGCCCGTTTTCCATGTTCGAGATGTTTTGCCGCGTTAGGTTGCCAAGTCTTTCCGCCAATTGATCTTGCGTCAAACCATGCATCTTGCGATAGATCCGTATGTTTTCGCCTGGAGTGATTGTGCCCTTAATCGATCGATACCAATCACTATTTTTCACTTCAACAAGTTCGTCGTCAGTATCTTCTATGACTTCGATCTCACCGTACTGGTCGCGCAAGAATCGTACCAGCGAACCACTGATTTCTCCCTCAAGCCTAAATACGGGGCTTTTTCACGACTACCTGCATAGTACACCTCTATTTCCAATTCTTGATTCTCGACTCGCCGGCATGCCACCCACGAATACGAGAGATGGCAATGGTATTCTCGATCGGATAGTTTGCTGAAGTTGCGCCATTCCGTTCGAATCGGGCCTTTTTGGATCAGATCCTCCACCAGATTCGCGAACATCGCTTGTTCTCTTCGCGGCATTTTCGCGACTTGCTTTTCCACTTTCCACCGAAAGAATACCCGCCATGACTGTTCCAGGTTTTCAGCCATAATCCAGCCTTCTCTTCCTTTCCGCGAACATCATCACTGATGAAAAGTAACCATTTATTGGTTACATATCAACCGCACCTTAAAAGGCGGCATAACCTGTTACCTATGTCCTGGAGTATTACAAAGCTGCCCCAGCGGAGCCAAAGCGAGGATGATGAACTGTCAGAAAATCTTTGACACCGACCGATCATTGGAGTAGCATTAAAAGCGCGTCTGGGATGAGTCGCCAAGCGTCTCGTCTAGGGCTTAACGCCCTACAGCCCAGTCGCTTTTTTTTTGGAGCAGCGACAAGTGTATCTCTGCTACATCGACGAGTCAGGAACATCGAGTATTCCAGGAAACACGTCGCACTATGTCCTTGCGGGATTGTCCATTCCGATTTGGGATTGGAAACAGTCAGACCGTTCAATCAATGAGCTAAGGCAAAAACACAGCCTCAGCGAGGCCGAGATTCACACTGCGTGGATGTTGCGCAAGTATTTGGAACAGGATCGAATCCCTGGTTTCGAAGCGATGAGCTACCAGAAGCGTCACGTCGCCGTCGAACAAAAACGCAACGCAGAACTGCTTCGACTGCAACGTTCGAACAACACGAAACACTATCGGCAAACCAAAAAAAGCTACTCGAAGACTGCCGATTACATTCATCTATCGTACGACGAACGCGTCGCCTTCATCGCTGAGATCGCAACGTGCGTTAGCGGGTGGGGTTCTGCGCGGCTGTTCGCCGAGTGTATCGACAAGATCCATTTCGGTGCTGGAAAACGGCGGAAATCTGTCGACGAGCAAGCGTTTGAACAGGTCGTCTCGAGATTCGAGCAGTTCCTTGAGAATTCCGGCGATGGGTCAGAAAAAAGATACGGGCTTCTGATCCACGACAACAATCAGACCGTGGCTGCTCGACACACCGAACTAATGCAACGATTCCACGTCGCGGGCACGTTGTGGACCAAGGTGGAAAACATAATGGAAACACCTTTGTTCGTCGACAGCGCGCTCACGTCGATGGTCCAAATCGCGGACCTTTGTTCGTACGCAATCAGACGGTACTTGGAGAATGGGGAATCGAAGTTGTTCGACATGGTGTTTGCGCGAGCCGATCGTCGTGGCGGGAAAGCGGTTGGTGTTCGGCATTTCGCGCCTAAATCTTGTCGATGCAAAATCTGTTCTGCACATCGTGCATCAAGCGAACGATCGGAGCCTGTGCAGCAGGCGTTATCGTTGGATGAGACATAACGACGCGTGCACTCGCCACCGGGGACGCTCTGGTACACGAAACACAAACAGTATCTCATTCGCTATCATTCAATACGGAGGATGTGATGTCGAGTTTAAGCGTCCGAAAGATAGACCCTGAAGTATATGAGCGCCTACGGGTACGCGCCGCGAAACATGGGGTATCCATGGAGGAAGAGGTACGACGGATCATCACCGCCAGCGTTAACGCACCGGAGCGCCTCGGTGACATGGCCTTGCATCTGTTTGGGGAGCGCGGTGTCGATGTACACGTTCCAACGCGAGAGATACACGAACCGATCGGATTCGCGGAATGATCCTCTTGGACACGAATATCGTGTCGGCGGTTATGAGCGCGACACCGCCGGACCGCGTCATTCGGTGGCTCAACGGCCAAGAGACAACGGCCCTATACGTGTCCACGATAACGATTGCCGAGATTGGATACGGCGACACGATCTCGAGGCCCGGTTCCATTTCGAACCTCCCATAGTTCGACTATAGGTGGTCCAGGTTCTCAGGGGAACGGTATACGTGCGAGGGGTTCTTGCCGCCGCGCTTTCGTGCAAACTCACCCATCAGCGCCGTGTTACGCGTGCGCTCGGAGATAAGCCTTTCTATGATCTTACATGCGACGGGGTGACCCCATACTTCGCCTTGAATCGTTTGATGAGATACTGAGAATTCGAGAACCCGGTCCGCGATGCGATCTCCTTGATGAGAAGATCGGTATCGACTACGAGTGCGTATGCTCTTTCAAGCCGAATTTCATTCAGAAAATCAATGTAGTTGTATCCCGTTTCATCTTTGAAGATTTTGCTGAGATACTGGCTGGAGATATTCAGCGCATCCGCTACATCGGATAATGAGATCAGGTTCATATAATTGCGTTGTATAAAATCCATGGCCGTTTCCACCTGGATACTGTACCGGCTGAGGTTTTCATGGACGGCATTCGCCGTATGAAACAGAAGGCTTCGCAACCATGTTTTCAGAGATCCCACGGATGTAATGTGTTCCAGTTCGGAAATGAGTTCATCGGCGTTTTGGAAAACGTCACTCAGTTCTTCTTTTCTCTCCCGGAGTTTTGTGGCCAATACAAATATCAAGTGGTTTACTACCGACTTGATAGCACTCTCCGAGAGCGTGTGGCTTTCGAAAAGCGAAAACATGACTTCGAGTTGAGCGTCGATTCCCGATGTATCATTTGAAAAAGTAACTTCGATAATCCTTGAAATTTCTACTTCTGGAAAGAGAAAACTCTTGCTGTGTGACAATGTGTCGACATAATCGAGAATAGGCACGTCGGCGGACCGAAAGAATTTCTGATCCAGCGCAGCATTCGCTTCCCGATAGGATATTGAAACGAAATGCACCCGTTGCTCCGAAGGACCGAGAGAACCGACGAAATTCGTCTCCAATCGCCGGCTGAGTTTCTCAATCAGCCCTTCTGCAAATTCCCTGACGGTCGATTGGTGCCTGACCAACGATAGATCACTCATCAAGAGGATATGGAATCGGTTATTTTGAATAGCGGCCAGTATCGCCGAAAGTTCAAATGATTCGGCAGTTTCATTCACGGTTTCTCTCACCGTAAGTCGCAACAACCGGGGAAGAAGCTCGGCCACCATGTCCGGCTCGACAGACTCCACCGCCAATACCGTAAAATGATCGTGATCAATGGTAATACCGATAATATCGAGACTTTTTTCCAGACTTTCCCGGGAGATGATGCTCTGTTCGAAGAGATTTCTCAATAAATTGAAGCTGATAGGATCGCGTTCCTGCTCAATGAACGTTCTCAGGCGCGTATTGGTGTTGATGTAACTGTTGACCGCTTCCTGAATGTAGGCAAATTCGCTTCTTTGATCGATATCGGATTGAGATCCCGGTTTTATGATTGCGTTCATGATTCTGCTTACCGGATGGTACAGTCTGCGGCTGATGCCGTACGCGACAATCCCGTTAACCGCCGTGAGAATGATGCCCATGATGACGATGAACCGGGAAATGGGCCGTATTCGGTCATCAAAGAAGCTCCGAGGAATCAAGGAACGATACGAGAAATTGAAAAAATCAGACCGGATCTCTTCAATGGTAAAAGCCTCCGAAGCCACCTCAGTCCCATGCGTCGAGGCAACCTGTGTACCGTTTTCATCAACGATATCCAGAATTACATCGGGGCTGAAGCGGAGTTCTTCGAGTATGGCCGTTAGTGAAGCAATGCGGATATTCATCACGGTAACGGCATTGACGGTGTCACCGAAGAGCGGATTTCTTCGGAAGAAGGGATAGACGTCGACGTGCGTATTCAGCCTGATATCGTCGATGATGGTACGAACGCCTCCATCGGGGATCTCTTCACCATCGGGGAAGAGCAGCGGTGCGTTCGGATAGGTATCAAATACCGATGTGGTCGTGTTGGTAAGAATTCGATTATTCGCAGGAAAATAGATAACTATTGAATGTAGTAACTGATTTGCGGAAACCATATCCGATAAGACTTGCTGGGTTTCTCTCAAATAGAAAATGTTTTCACCGACAGATTGGACAGGCGTGAAATTCGCAGAGAAATTTCGATTATTTTTTATGAGTATGAAATCATTTTGTATCAGAAGCAATTGACCATCTACGGTCCTTTGAATGGTGTTCAGCACTGCAGTATTACTGCGTTGTAATTCCCGATGTATTCCCTTCGTTATCTGATCAATTGCCAGGCTGCCCAAAACGATGGTCGGGATCAGCGTAACGACGAGTAGAGACACGTAGAGGAGGAGAAAGTATTTTCCCGGCCTATTCGCCTTTCTTGCCATGGTAACGAATGACAGCACGGGTCAATCAAAAAGATCGACCCATGCTGTGTTCATGGAAAGAGTGAAAATCGAACTGCCGAACGCGTCAGCGGTTACGTACCTGGGCATTTACCTGGGCGGTTATTTCATCCCCGCCTTCGGCATACCACGCTTCCTGGGCCCGGCGTACATCATCTATTGATGATCTTCCGATAATGTACAGTACAAACGCTTCCTGCAGCAGACTGTCGATATCGGTGTACTCGCTCATGGCGGGTACGGCACCGATAAATTTGTTGTCCAGCAGATGCGCCTCGATCGCCTCAAAGGATGCTTCTATTTCCGGCCGCCATGGAGTCCGATCGATCACGGGCCACATACGTCCGGCATTTCCCAGTCCATAGGCGACTCTGTCGTTTTGATCACCCTGAAGCGGCTCGGAAAGCCAGTTGTATCCGGTTCCGGTTTCATTGTATTCCCAGTCGACTCCCTGGATTCCGAAGCGGGGAACCAGATGGTTGGTGCCCGTTGCCAGCCAGCTCAGTAATTGCATGATCCTCTCAGGGTTTTCCGCCTGTGAACTAATCCACACCGTCTGGAGCAGGGCATTTCCCGGACCGTACCCCCGGTCACCATAGGGGCCCTCCACCGCGGGGATCATGGTAATTTCAGCCTCGGGTACCTGCTCTCTCAAGACGGGAAGAGCGTGCCATCTCGGATGGGGAAACCAGACATGGGCCCCCAAAGCACCGATCTGACTATTGATGACCTTCGCTTGCAGGGAGGCGTAGTCGATGGCCGCGAACTCGGGGTCGATGACCCCGGCTTCATACCAGTTGCGAGTTACCTGCAGCGCTTCTACATACCGCTCCGTTAGATCGCCGCGGACCAGTTGCCCGTCCTGCTCATACCAATGGAGGGGATGCACGCCGAACGCGTTCGCGATGACCGTAAGTGAGTCCAAGTTATCCGAGGAGCCCATTCCGAACGTATCGTCCCGTCCGTTTCCATCCGGGTCATCATAGGTGAAGGCCCACAGCACGTCGTAGAGTTCATCAAGCGTTTCGGGAACCGACAGTCCGAGATTGTTCAGCCAGTCCTCCCGAAGTACAAGACCGCTGATCGAATATCCACCGGCCGGATCATCGGGATTGAATCCTGCGGGAATCGCGTAGATTTCTCCATCGATCGTAACCGCATCGAGGGCGGCTTGCGGAATGAAATCAAACAACTCGGGAGCGTGTTCCTCAATGAGGTTCCCAACCGGTTGGATCAATCCCTGGGCTTTCCATTCGGCGGTGTTCAACGCTATGTCCACATTATGATGCCAGAAATCGGGCAACGTACCGGCGGCGGCGTACAGTTGCAGCTTTGTGTCGAAGTCATCTACCGAAACGGTTTCAATCCTGACATCGACCCCGGATTGCTCAATCATGTACTGCAATACGGCGTTATCTTCCGTGTCCGTCGGGAAGCCCGGATTGGCAAATGAATTGAAATGCCACAACGGCTCAGCGGCAGCTGCGTCAATATCTTCCCCTCCACCTGCTGCGTAGCCGGAGAACACAAGAGCAAATACGAAAATCACCAGTGCCACAATTTTTTGGTACATGTTGTACCCCCCTGTTTTTTTTCTGCATTGCTGCAGTTTGATCACCCTTTTACGGAGCCGATCAGAGCCCCTTTGACGAAGTATCTTTGAATAAACGGATACACCAGTAAAATCGGCAGCGTTACCACCATGATCGTGGCGGCCTTTATCGTCTCGGTAGTGGTCTGCAACATGTCGTCACCTTGCAGATCCAGATCGGCCAGGTTTGCCGATGCGATGATTTCACGGAGCATGAGGGGCAATACAAACTTTGTCCGATCCTGGAGATAGATAAGGGCGTTAAAAAAATCATTCCAGAGAAACACTGCAGACCAGAGTGAAATAGTGGCGAGGGCCGCCTTCGATAGCGGGATGATGATCGTGAAAAAAATCCGCAGGTCATTCGCGCCGTCTATCGTCGCCGATTCCTCGAGGGAACCGGGAATGTTTGAAAAGAAGCTGCGAAGAATGATCAAGTTGAACGGCGAAATGAGAATCGGCAGAATAAGGGCTAGATGCGTATCGAGCAGTCCCGTTGCTCTCACTACAAGGAAGGTGGGTATGATCCCGCCGTTGAACAGCATGCTGAAAACCACCATCCCGTTCAGGAACCGCTGTCCCTTCACCCGTCTCTTCGATAGTGGATATGCCATCAGAGCGGTGAAGAGAACCTGTACGAATGTGCCGAGCACCGTCACAAAGACGGAGTTCACATACCCAGACCAGATAAAACGTGAGCCCAAAACGGTGTGGTAGGAGTTCACGTCGAAGCCCTGGGGGAGAAGGAATAATCCCCCCCGTAAGGCGGCATCGCTATTGCTCAATGAAAGGTTGATGGTATACACGAACGGATATACCACCGCGATCAAGAAGACCACCAGAAACAGCGTGCTGATAACGCCGAGTACAGTGTCGGCGTTGAATCGGATCGATCTCCCCTTCATGTTACCAAATACCTTCTTCGCCGATTCGCTTGGCAAAACGATTCGCCATCCAGACCAGTGCAAAACCCACAACTCCCTGGAACAGCCCGACCGCCGTCGCGAGGCTGTACTCGCCCTGTGACAGGCCGACGCGATAGGTATAGGTGCCGAAAATATCGGCGGTTTCCAAAACCGCGTCGTTATACAGCACCAGAACCTGATGAAATCCGGCGTCCATGATGTAGCCGATCCGGATAATCAGAAGAATCACGATAACGCTTTTTATGGAGGGCAGAGTTATATGCCGAATTCTCTGAAGACGGCTGGCACCGTCCATTTTTGCCGCTTCATACAGCTGCGGATCGATGCTGGAAATTGCCGCCAGATATACGATGGTACCCCACCCTGAATTTTTCAGAATTGCCGATATCACGGCGATTGGCTGGAATAGTATGGGTTCTATGAGAAAATATATTTTTTCGCCGCCCAACGCCGAAATGATATGATTAATTGCGCCGTTTCCGGAAAGAAAGACGAGTATTATCTCACCGAACACCGCCCATGAAAGGAAATGCGGTAGATAAGTGAGCGTCTGTACGGTCTTTTTTACCGATCCGATCCGTATCTCGTTGATGATAATCGCAAGTACGATGGGAACGGGGAATCCGAACACTATTTTCGCAAGACTCAATGTCAGGGTATTTCTAAATACACGGACGATCTCGGGGGAGCGAAAAATCCGTTCGAAATTTGCCAGGCCTACCCATTCCGAACCGGCGAATCCTCGCAAGGGGAAATAGCGTTGAAACGCAATAACCAACCCTCCCATCGGTACATAACGGTAGACGATGAAATAGATCAGCCCCGGTAAAAGCATCAGATACAGTAATCTGTCTCTATGGATCGCTTTGCTCAGCTCGTTTTTTAGAACCGGCACGTGTTCTCTTTCCCCGGCACGTTTTCTCCTTCCCTATTGAGAACAGTGTCGAGGCAGAATACTGAGCCGTAAATGCGAAGCTTTTAAGCTGAGTTATACTTTTTTCGTCAAACGGCGCTAAAATAAGAGTATTATACTTTTTATTTAACATAATTAGTTATTTTGTCAAAAAATGGCACCCTGTACACGGGAGCCCTCAAAAAATGAAGATAGTGCAGTTTCCATGCTGCAGAGGTGTTTCAATGCGGGAGTGTTTGCTGTGATTCGCGAAGTTCCCTGGGGCTGCAATGGAATGCCCGATGAACGGCCCGATTGAAGTATTGAAGAGTTCGGAACCCGCAATAGTGCGCAACTTCCTTTACCGGGATCGACGTCCGGGTCAACAGTTCTTCGGCCATTTCCATCCGGACCTTTTGCATGTACTGCATGACGGTCATGCCCGTCGCCCGACGGAACAGGCGCGAAAGGTGATTATGCGATACGCCGATCCGACCGGCCATTTCCGAAATGGAAATAGTGTCGGCTCGATGTCGGTGAATCGTATCGAGAATCGTTTCGATTCGGGGATCACCGATAGCCATTCCGATTCCGTATTGTTGAGCCCGGTAGATATCATCCAATGTGAAGAGAAAATTCCAGAATTTCGCGGTCAATGCCGGACTGTTCCGAATGGAATCGAGAATCAATGCGTCCATACCGGTCCGCAAGAGGAGGAATTTTTCTCTGCTATGAAAAAAGAACCCCGTTTTTTCCGGGTGCGGATGTGCCGGATAAAAATGCGCGAACCGAAGCATGAGTCTTTCGGGCCGGATAAAATGCCGGGTACGACCCGGGGGAAGGACAATGACGTCCCCCGGCTTCAGGTTCATACTGAAGTCTTCCGTATGAAACTCGGAATGGCCGTCTGCCAATAGTATGCTTGCATGGGGCAGATGCCGATACCGTTCTTCTCGCAGATGCTTGAAATGGCTTCCGATGCGATCAACCTTGGGAGGCATACTATCCAGGTCATCGAACAATTCAAGCATGGTGAATTATCACAAGTAATGCCCGGTTTTTCCAACGCTCACGCAGACAAAATCCCGATAGGATTTCTCCATGAATATCCTTTTGATCATGGTCGATCAGTTGAGACTCGACCATTGCGGTTTCTCGGGTAACTCCTATGTAGAAACGCCGAATATAGACCGTATTGCCGAGGGAACCTCCTTCACCACCTGTCAGACCGTCAATCCGATTTGCATGCCGGCGCGTACGGCCCTGTTGACCGGCAAGTATCCCCATCAAATCGGAACCCTTGCTATGTCCGGAGATCTCAACCGCCAACACCCCACCCTTCCTGGAGCGCTGCAAAAAACCGGGTACTATACCGCGAGCATCGGGAAACTGCATTACCTGCAAACATGGCGATGGGCGACTGCAAAAAGAAAAGGACTGGATCTGGTCGCGCTTTCCGAAGAGATGAAAACGTACGGGTATGACTATGTCTGGGAAACGGCGGGAAAACAGTTGTCCCGGCAAAACTTCTGTCAGCAT
Organism: Spirochaetales bacterium; assembly: GCA_028282545.1. GTDB lineage: Bacteria > Spirochaetota > Spirochaetia > DSM-27196 > Alkalispirochaetaceae > JANQHT01. The sequence continues at coordinate 18,983 of JANQHT010000070.1, read as the reverse complement.
GCCGCCGCGCTGAGCTCGGAGCATATGCTCGATGCGTACTTTGACTTCGTAGATGCAGCCGGACCGAACGATGATACGATCCACGGCAACTGGGAGGAGAATTTCGACGGTAGTCCGTGGCCGTTCTCTCCCGACAAGCACGTGGATATCATGACGGCCGACAAAACTATTGACGTAATCAACAACCTGCCGAAGGATCGTAATTTTTACGTGCACGCTTCATTTTGCAGTCCCCATAAACCCTTTGACCCGCCGCCCGAATACTTGAACTCGGTACCGTCTGAGATTCCCGACGTGATTGAGGGACCTGATCAGCTCACGGAAAGAGAGGTCGCGCAACTGACGAAACACTGGCGGGCATATCGCGCATTGGTGGGGCTGATCGACGATCAGATCGGGAGGATCATCGGGGCGTTGGAAGATCGAGGTCTGATGGATGATACGGCGATACTGTTCTGTTCGGATCACGGCGAGATGATGGGGGACCACGGCCGGGCGCAAAAGAGCATCTATTATAAGGAGGCGCTCACGGTACCGCTGGCTATTCGCCATCCGCGCCACCTCACAGGAACTCGCATCGATTCCCCGGTGGAGTTAACGGATATTACCGCCACCATCGCCGAGATAGCGGGACTGGATTTCAGAAAAGCCCTCGCAAAGGATTGGCCCGCCTTCCACGATCGGATTCCGTGTCGTTCACTGATGTCGATCGTTCGCGGTGAGGAAGATCGAATCCGCGATTTCAGTTTTTCCGAATGCGGCGGCGAATGGTACGCCGTACAGGATGATCGGTATAAGTACGTCCGGTGGTTGCGCTATGAGCGGCCCGGCACATATCGGGAAGAGCTCTATGATCTCATGGAAGATCCGGATGAACTGTGTAATCTGACTCAGCAGCCGTACATGAACGATCATATCCGTTCCGTGCTCCAACTGATGCGAGACCGCAAGGACTACGTCCTCGATTCCACCCCGCCCGCGCAAACGCGCTGGGCGCCGCTCCGGGGCGAGCACTATGATCCGGTAACCGATTCATAGGGGGCGTCGGAAAGGCGGATACATGTAATACAACGTGTTCGCTGCACGCCGACCGTTCCTTTGTCACGTTAATTGCATATGAAGAAATGAATTAGAAGAGCAGGTGCTGGATAATGCCCGCAATTAACGTGCCAATCCCTCCGCCGCTAACACGGCTCCGGCCCGGCCGGAATGTTTCTCTATACAAAAACATGACTGTTTCAGTTACATTTATCATTCGGAGGGATATCCGCAATGACATATCGGGGATCGAGTCGTTGGATCGCAATAGTGGTCGTCGCCGTCAACACGACCGTGGCGTTCGCTCAGACGGCGCCGAACCCCGCTTCGTCTCCACCTCCACATCTGAACAGCTACTACCGCTCGCCGCTCATCGTGACTGGCGAGTACCATTCGTGGACACCCTTCGGGGACTACGCGTCGGAGTTCACCGTTTTCGAGGCGGTTTCCACTCTGCGATTCTCGCCGCGGGGGCGCCCCGGCTTCCAGCCGCTCCTACGCGCCGGCTACCTGGACTTCAATTCGAACGACGAGGAGTTTCCCGACAAGTGGGACCACTACCACGCATCCGCGGGAGCCGGGTTTGCCCTATCTTCGCGCTTCTCCCGCAACTTCGAGGTCGCCGGCGAACTCAGCGCCGCCTATTCCCAAACGTGGTTCGATAACTTGGTGGAGGAGCCGGTTGGTTACAGTGGGCTCATCGGCGCCGCCGGGGCACGGATCAGCCTCATACCGTCGTTTAATTTCTCCATCGACGTCGCACCGCAGCTTCGCTACCTCTACGGGCTGGGCGAGATAGACCGCTTTGACGGTCTCTCCTTTGCCATCGGGTTTGGAGCGAGCTTTCGAACCGGCCGCGACCCGGATGCCCCGCAGACGGAGATTCGCTCGATTCGCTTTGGCAAAACCGAGATACCCCCGGCTTTCGCGGCGCTCCAAAGCTGGTACGTGGACAACGCGATCGGCAGCGTTGTCTTTGCAAACGGCGACACCCGGGCGATACAAAACGTGGAGGTTCTTTTCCTGCAGAACGGCTTTATGGACAGCCCCACCCCGGCGTCGCGCATCGACGAAATCGGTCCGGGCGAAGAGGTCACGGTGGACCTCACCGCCAGTTTTAACTCCGAGGTATTCGAAACGGAGGGCGTTACGCCGCTCACCGGCGAAGTCATCGTACGGTATACCCGGGACGGGCGCGCGGCGGAACAGCGCCAGAGCGTCACCTACGACCTCCACGACAAGACGGCGCTCACCTGGACCGACGATCGGAAGATGGGCGCCTTTGTCACCCCCTCGGACAGCGCCGTACGGAATTACGCCAGCTACATCCGCCGACAGAACCGCGAACTCACCCTGGACGGCGTGAGCCAGGCGCTCCAGACGGCCGTGCTCATCTACCACGCCCTGGAAGAACTGGGCATCTACTACCAAGTGGACCCCACCAATCCCTTCACGCAGGTCCAGGGGGACACCACTGCAGTTGATTCGATCTCGCTCCCCCGGGATACGCTCTCGCGGCTTACCGGGGACTGTGACGACCTGACGGCACTCTACTGCACCATGCTCGAATCGGCCGGGTTCGAGACCGCCTTCATGACGACCCCGGGACACATCTACGTGGCGGTCAACACCGGCGTCTCAGCCGCGGACTACGCCGAGATACATCCCGATCGCCGCCGGACGCTGGTCGTGAACGACACCGTCTGGGTGCCGGTGGAGATCACCATGCTCGGCCGCGGTGACTTCGTGGAAGCGTGGCGCTACGGAATCGACGAGTGGCACAAGGTCGAATCAACACCGGCCCAACGTGGGTTTTTCCTCACCCGTGAGGCGCAGGCGCTCTATCGACCGGTGGGGCTCCGCCAGACGGACCTGGGGCTCCAGTACGGCGACATGACCAGCGTCGCCCGGAAGTTTGAACGCAGCCTGCAGGCGGTGAGTGCCGACGTCTTAGCGGAAGTTCGCGCCGAAGCTGAATCGCAAAACAGCGACCGCGCCTGGAACCGTTACGGCGTCCTCGCCGCCCGGTGGGGTCAATACAGCGAGGCACGGAACGCCTTTAATCGATCCGCGTCGCTCGATCCCGAGTACGTCAGTCCTCGCATCAACCTGGGATCGGTGAGCTTCCTGGAGGAGGACTACCGCGGCGCCCTATCGGCCTTTGAATCGGCACGAAACGCCGTCGAGACGGCGCGGCGAGTGCGGGCCGGCACGCGCGCCACCGTGTACGTCAACCTCGCCCGCGCTCAATACGAACTCGGACAGAACCTTGAAGCGCAGCGGAACTACAGCATTGCGGCGGAAGCAGACGCGGATGTTGCGTCGCAGTTCTCCTATCTGGGGCGGATAGACACGGCCGCGGGTGGCGCTGTCGGGTCGGACCCTTCCGGCGGCATCGGCATCGCTTCCGCCGGCGACATCGGGACGGCGGCGGGCACCGGGCGCGCCAGCCAGGCGGTCCAGGGACCGGTCATTCTCTTTGCGGAGGACGAATGATGCACGCTCACAACACGCCTACAACGCGAATCCGCCGCGCGGCACGGCGAACGGTTGCGACATGTGTGGCCGCCGCCACCGTCGTGCTCGTTGGTTGTCCCGAGCCGCTCAGCGGTGACTATCTTCTCGAGGCGACCGACGAGCAATCGCCGGTCATCTCGGTCACCTCGCCGGAGACCAACTCCAACTACTTTGAAACGGTCACGGTGGCCGGTTCCGTTCAGGACGAAAGCAATGCGAGTGGGAACCTCCCCAACTTGGTGTACCAGATCGTGACATCGCTCGGTACGACCGACGACATAAACGTATCGGTTGCCGGCGACGGTTCGTTTTCGTTTTCATTCGATACGGTTGGGTACGACGGTGACATCGGCATCGTCGTAACCGCCACCGATTGGAACGGCAACAGCGCGACGCAACGGATAACGTTGAAAGATCCCGGCGTAGAACTCCCGAGTTTTGCCGCCCAGGTGGGCTCCCAGACAATTCAGTTGACGTGGAACGACGTTGTCGGGGCGGAGAGTTACGACGTCTACTATACCGACAACGGCTCCGTTCCGTCGGCGGTATACGGCGAACAACTTCTCGGCCGGACGAGCCCAGTTTCACTCGCCGGACTCAGGAACGGCAACCAGTACGTGTTTCGGTTGATCGCCAACATGAGCGACGGTTCGACGTTGGAATCTGACGCGTTACGGACGATTCCCCTCTCCGGTCTCACGGTGGTGCCCCGGAGTTCCGCGGTCTCCTCGGGTATTCGCATCGACTGGCCTGCGATCCCCGGCTCGGACTCCTTCGAAGTCTTCCGGACCGACAACGCCGCCGGCTCGGAACTGGTGAACATCTCGGGGGAAATCGAACGGAATTTCTTCGTTGACACGCAGGTGTCGGACGGTACCGTCTATTCCTACGCGATCCGGCCGTCACTTGCCGGTGCCGGCATCAGCGAATCGATCAGTGCGACCACGATTCCCGTGCCGGACGGCGTGTTCACCCCGTTTGGTCAGTACCGGGACATGTGGACGGTAGGTGACGCACTCGCGGTCGGCAATACGCTGTACGTCGCGAGGGAGCTCACCTTCAACGAGGCGGGTGAGATACTCATTCTCGACGCGAATGACCCGCGGGATATCAAGGAGATCGGCTCGTTCTCCGACACCGGCGACCCGCAAGCGATGGTCCGCGACGGAAACTACCTCTACGTCGCCGTGAACAACGTCGACGGCGACAAGGCAGACGGCGACAACTTCCCCGGGATCGAAATCTACGATATCAGCACACCCACCGCGCCCGCTTTTGTGAGTTCCTACGAGATACTATCTAACGGTGACATATCGGGAAAAAACGTCTACGCCACCGACGTGGTCTACGCCAACAATACCGTTTTCCTCGCCGCCGGCGGCTACGGAATCTACATGATCGACGTAACAAGTCGAATTACACCCTCGCAGGACACATACATCTACGACGGCACAATGTCTCCCGGCTTGAACGCCGGCGCTTTGTACGCGGCGGTGCCGTCCGGCGGTACAGGCTACCTGTGGGTGGCCGGTGAGGGTGACCCGGGAAAGATCCTCTACTCCTTCCAGGTCAACTACGGCGCCATGCCGAGCCTTTCCCTATACGCGTATAACTCGTTCGGTTTTGAGACGTCTTCTTATACGTCGCTCACGCGGATCGGTGATCGACTCTATCTCGGTGCTGATACCTTTTACCGGTGGGTTTACCCCGGGGGCTCCCCCGACTCGCCCTCTTCCAGTACCGGCACGTGGGTTCACGGGAACACAAGCTCGCTTCCCGCGAACATTGGAGGTAACGATCTCGTCGTCACCGGTGACGTGCTGTTTTCGGTTGGATCAACTGTCGGCGTACAGGGCACTCTGTCGATCATGGATGTTACAGATCCGTCCTCCCCGGTGCTGGTCGGCTCCCGCGTAGCTTCCACATCGGTGCCGCCGCGCGACGCCGCGTTCACGTCGGACGGTTACCTAATGGCCGTATCCGCCGACGGGGTGATCAGCTACGACACCTCCGACGTGTACAACCCCACCGTTGTCACCGACGTCTCCCCGGGTGCGGGCAACGTGACAGCTGTATTTGCCGCTGGAAATCGCCTCTACGCCGGGACGGACACCGGTGGCTTGTTCGCCTATGATATTTCGACGCCAACGGCGCCCAGCCGGCTCTTTTCCACCGACATCGGGACAACCGTCACCGCGATTCGCGCCACCGACACGACCATTGTTGCCGCCGGTGGTACGTCCGGGGTGTACGTCGGAGATATCGGCGACACCGCGTTCACCGAGCGATCGACCACCAACACCGACTCAACCGCCAATGACGTGGCGATATGGAACGACCTCGTCCTGGTCGCCAACGGCACCGATGGCGCCATGGTTATCAACATCGCGAATCCCGACGCGCCGGTGATCGAAGCGTCGGAACGGACACTCGGCACCGCCTACGGTGTCGCCACGGACGGAGAGTACATGTATATCGGCAACGACGGGACCGAGGACCTCCTGGTGTTCGATCCCTTCTCCAATCCGGGCACGCTGGCGTTGATTGGTTCCGTTGACGACACAACCGTCGATCGATTCTACAAGGTCACGATCGTGGACGACGTGCTCTTTGGTTCGACCGGCAACGACGGCATCTCGGCGCTCGACATCTCCGATCCCACGAATCCTTCGGCATATGGTGAACCGCACCCGCTTTCGCTCGACTCGTCGCAGAATTTCCTTGCCCGCGCCGTAGCTGTTCCGAATGGGCTCATCGCCGCCGACAACAACGGCATCGTCTACCGGGCCGACACGTCGGAAGAGAACGTTATCGTGGGGGTTGGACGCACGGACCTGACCGAGTCGCTTGCCGGTGCCCTCCCCAACGACCTTGCCGTGGCGGGCTCGTACGCATATGTGGCAACCGACGCCGGGCTGGTGGTAGTGAATCTATCGCAATAGACGTTGGGGCGGTACCGGGGTACCCATGGCCCCCACCCCGTACGACGCGGTCCCGTGCAAAGATCGGGATTCCGGGGTACACTCCCGGCCCATGAACCTGGATGCGATGATTGCCGCGGCGCTGGCCGGCGGACGCGAGATCATGGACGTGTACGCGCGCGATTTCGCCGTGGCGTTCAAGGAGGACACGAGTCCCCTCACCGAAGCCGACAAAGGCAGTCACGACGTCATCGAACGCATACTTCGCGGGGCGGAACCGGACACGCCTTTTCTGAGCGAGGAGGGCGCCCATCCCCCCTACGAGGAGCGCGCTTCCTGGGAGAGCTACTACCTCATCGATCCCCTGGACGGAACCAAGGAGTTCGTCAAACGGAACGGCGAGTTCACGGTGAATATCGCCTGGGTGGCGCGGGACGTCACGCACGGCTTTGGTAAAGACGGGCCGCCGGCGGACGAGATCGGCCACGAGTACACGGCCGGAGAACGCAAACCTGTCGCCGCGGCCGAGGCGGCGTCCGCTGCATACTCGCCCCTGGCCGGCGTCGTCTACGCACCTTATCTCGAGGAGCTTTACGTTGGAGTCGTCGGATTTGAGGCGTGGCGGGTTACCGGACTGCCTGTTGACGATCCCGACGCGCGGGCGATCATCGCCGCCGCAGTTGGTTCACTGGCCGACGGCGCCGCGCCATTTGCCGAGCCGGCAAACACGCTCCGCCGGCGCGCGGAGTCTCTGCCGCTCACCGGCGCGGCGGAAAGCCGCCCCTACACTATTGTTGCCAGTCGAAGTCACCTGTCGCCGGAAACCGCGGCGTTTATCGATGAACGCCGGCGGGCGCACCCCGGACTGAAACTGGTGTCCGCCGGGAGCAGCCTGAAGCTCTGTCGCGTTGCCGACGGAAGCGCCGACGAGTACCCGCGCTTTGCCCCCACCAACGAGTGGGACACCGCCGCCGGGGACGCCGTGGCGCGCGCCGCCGGGTGCGCCGTCACCGAATACGGGCCGGCCCGCGATACGGCCCGGACTGCACCCCAGGACCACACCCGGAGAAGCGCCCGCGACTCCGCCCGTGCCCCGGGAACCACCCCGGACTTTGAGGGGCCACCGGACCATCACGGGCGCCCCTTGCGCTACAACAAGCGCGAACTTCTCAACCCGTGGTTTCTCGTACGGCGTTCATCCGGCGTGTGACGGCCTCGGCTTCTACCTCGGTGTTTCCTGTGACGGCGATGCGCGCTTTGATCGGAGTCGTGACCGCTGCAACAATCGGCGCGAGCACCTTCTCTCAATCCCTCAATCGCCGGTCGGGTGGGTATTGATGAACAGACCGGTGCGCTGCTGATGAAGATGGGTCCGGCCGCCCTCGTTACCGAGGTATGGCACCACGGTAGCGTGATGCGATTCGATCGTGATGGTTGCCGAAGCTCTGATAATCGGCGTAATCGATCTCCCGAACGCGTTCAGCGAGGGTGCTGAACTCGGGAATCCGGCCGAGATGGCGCTCAACCATCGTCACCTGGCGCGTTGTAAGCGGCGTAAGCAGCATACCAAAGTGAAACCCGTAGTAGTGCGCGGCGGAGAACGCCGCTTCCGGCGGAATGAACACGTTCCGCAAGGTGAGATCGTGCCGATCGCCGTGCCGGAACCGACACACGCCGTTTTTTCGGTCGACGATGGTTACCGGCAACAGCATGTGACCCACCAGGTGGACTGCGGGATCCGGTATCCTCATCGGATCGACGCCCGGCAACATGCGGTCAAAGTGGTAGCGACAACTGAAGTACCGCAACGAATCGTCGTGGGTAATGGCAAAGGTGTCCGGGTCTTCATGGGCGTATGAACAAAAGTCGACAAAGAGATGAAGGGGTGTCCGCGCCGGGTCCCGGTCGGCGATATCCAGATAGGGCTGGAGTTCCAGGTTCTCGCCGGCGTCCTCCTCCTCCGGCCCCGCGGGAGGCCGGGGCTTGCCCCCTTCGGACCGAGTCATGGCGGCGCACAGAGCCCGCTCGGTCTCTGTTGCTATCGAGCATCGGCAGCTCAGCGTCCCGTAAAGAATCGTCTTGAGCGCCGCACGGTCTATCTGAATACTCACGTTTCATCCTCCCTGTCATTCAGTGGTATGGGTTTTGCGGCGACCTCCCGTACCCACGCCATACAACGTTCAAGAAAGCGTTCGGTGATCGTTACCGCTCCAAATCCGGCATGTTCTTCCGGGTCGAGGGTCGTCGCAAGCAGTGTCCCGGCAAAGCTGCTCTCATCGAGGAGGATCACGGCGTTGTCCTTTCCGTCGGACAGAAGCGTCCGCTGCCCCGCCGTCGGAACGAAAACCCCGTGGTAGTGCCACCGCATATCCTCTATCGTTATCCCCTCAAAAAGAGGGTTCTCCGGCTCTTCAATCACCAGATTTTCGGTCTGGACGTATCCGCGATCGTACCGCTCCGCCGCGTCTTCCGGATAGCGAACTTCGGGAAGCGCTTTGTGCCACACCAGCCCGGGCACCCAGGGAAGGATCACCTCACCGAAGGAGAGCACGGTGCCCCCGGATTCCAGGTAGGTGATGATCTGTTCACGCTGTGCATACAAGATCTCCTGGTTTGTCTCCCGCGGAATGATCAATACGCGATAGCGGGAGAGATCCGTACGCGCCAACCGACGAATATAGACAAGTTCCATATCGTCGTACTCCGGCCGGGTGAAGAGGTCGTGATGGAAGTGAAGCCCACTGTACACAACCGCGATCTTGCGTCGGTTCCGTTGCGAACGCTGCAGGGCGACCTCTTCATCGATCCAGGCGAGGAGGTTTTCCATTGCGCGGAGAGCACCCTGATCCTGAGAAAAACAGTGGCAGAAGATATCGAACTGCGTTCCGGCAAGGATCACTCCCTTGGTGGTTGTTCTGTCGACGTAGAGAATCGTGTCCCCTTTGGAGTTTTTGATGAGCGCTTTCGCCGCGTCGGGCCCGATCAAATGACCGTGGCTGCACAATCCGTTGGTACCGCGGTGCCAATGGAGTTCGGGCGACTCCAAACCGTTGAGGATCGGGTGATCCGAGGCCTTCACCAGCGGATTGTCGTCTTCGGGGGTAAAACCGCCCGGTTTGCACCCGGGCAGCCATTCGCCCCGGTAATCACCCAGGGCGACGACGATTCCGGGAAGGTCCAGGAATTCGCGGATAACACGCTTGTAGTCGTTTAGGGCTACCTGATCAACCGACCGCGGCACAACGATCGCGTCGTACAACGAGAGGTCGATCTTCGGGAGGTCGTAGATGTCGATGGGAACAAACCGACCTCGATAGGTAGGATTGTTCAGTGTCTGGTGCTGAAAGCTAATGCCTGAGTACAGAACACCGATCTTGTTCATGGTTTTCTCCTTGTTGATCCGACGATGAAGCATGAAGTACGGGCACGATCGCCCGTCCTCGACCGCCGGAGTAGTCATACGCTACGTTTCGCACTTCGATTCCGTAGAGTTCTTCCAAATTGGTTTCGGTCATCACCTCGTCGATCACACCGAATCGATAGCGATCGGGAGTGCGCATCATCAGGACGTGATCGGCGAGATAGGCGGCATGGTTCGGCGAGTGGGTTGTGAAGACCACTGTAAGGTCCCGCTGCCGGGCCAACCGCTCCAGCGCGTGGAGAACCTTCCGCTGATTCCGGTAATCGAGCGCGGAGGTAGGCTCGTCCAGGATGAGAAGCGAACACTCCGAGGCAACCGCCCGGGCCAGAAGGACCAGTTGGCGCTCCCCGCCGGAGAGCTCCATGAAGGTGCGTTCGACGAGATCTTTCACCCCGACCGTCCGCAGCGCCTCTTCCGCGATACGATAATCCCGCGGCTGGGCCGATGAGAAGAATCCGATGTGACGGGTTCGCCCCATCACCACCATATCGAGCACGGTGTAGGAAAAGAGCGTTGAAGCTTGCTGAGGAACGTATCCGGTCTCCCCGTCTACGCTGATCCGTCCGTTGGTGGGTGTAAGAATCCCCAGTATGCACTTCAGCAGGGTCGTCTTCCCGCGTCCGTTCGGTCCGAGAATCGCGAGAATCCCTCCACGCTTCAGCCGAAACGAGTGGTTTCTAAAGATGTCGTTACCGCTCTCATATCGAAACGAGACCCGGTCGAACTCAATCATGTTTCCACCCCTTCGCCTGGGTCCGTTTCAACAGGTACCCAAAGACGGGAACCGCGATAATCGCCGTGATGATGCCCAAGGGAATCTCGGCGGGGGTAGCAGCACGGGCGATGTTGTCGATCCACAACGTGTAGATTCCTCCAATCACCGCGGCGGCCGGCAGCAACCGGCGGTGATCGGGGCCCACGATCATTCGGGCGATGTGTGGAACGACGAGTCCGATCCAGCCGACGATTCCCGCCGCCGATACGATCGCAGCCGTCACGACCGATACGGCGGTTAGGATCATCCACCGTAGTCGATCGGTGTTGACCCCCATCGCCTCAGCCTCCTCTTCTCCCAGGCTCACGATATTCAACCGAAACCGGACAAGATAGAGGAACATCCCCGCAAGTACGATCGGAACCGCGGCGATTGCCAACGTCTTGTACGTGGTGGTTGCAAAACTCCCCATGAGCCACACCACGATCGCCGGAAGCTTGTCATAGGGATCGGCGACGTACTTGATAAGAGAGGTCAGCGCGTTGAACAGGGCTCCGGCGATTATACCGGCCAGCACAACCATCAGCACCGGAGACCGCCCGTGCATTCGGCTGAGTGCAAAGACGATCGCAACGGAAATGAGGCCGAACACGAAGGCGAAACCCATCATCATGAACTGGCTACTGAAGAACAGAATCGCCAAGGCCCCGCCGAATCCGCTTCCGGTCGAGACGCCGATCACCTGGGGACCCACAAGAGGATTGCGAAAGATCCCTTGGAGTACGGCGCCGCTGAGCGCCAGTCCCGCTCCCGATACCAGCGCGAGAAGAATGCGGGGAAGACGAATCAGCGTAACGACCCGCGCATCGGTAGCGCTCCAATAGGGCTCAATGGGCAGGAGCCGCTGAAACAGGACCCCCACTACGTGTGGCAACGGCACCGCATATCGTCCGAGTCCGAAGGAGATCAAGACGGAGACAAGTAGTCCGAGAATAAGAAGAACCCAGACGATCGAACTCGTCCGGGTTCGTGTTTTAGTTGTCAATGGGCCGGCTTACTCGGCCTCAAACCGGGCGTACCCGGACGCGTCGGCGTTCATACCGGTGCGAAGGATTCCGTCGATCTGATCGGAGGTCGGCACGTGGCCGTAGATCCACTCGTACGCCTCTGCGATCTCGTTGCGGAGCTCCCAGTCGAATCGATCGGGGTGAAACGCCATGGTGAGCCATTTCCACATCAACGGAGACTCCTGATTGGGGGGATCCCAGCGGTAGCCGCCCAAGGGGATCTTGTACACCCGTCGATTTCGCACCGCACTCACATCGGCGAGCCGTTCATTGGCGTACACGTCTTCAGGCGAAAGCTCCGACTCGAAACCGTTGAGAAGAATCACCTCCGGGTCCCAGGCGATGATCTGCTCCTCGCTTACCTCGGAGAAACGGGAAAGCTCCGCGGCCGGGTTCACCCCACCGGCAAGACCGATGTAGTAATCGTTATAGGTACCGCTTCCGGCCACCCGCTTGCCGGAGAGCCAACGCAGGAAGTAGAGAACCCTCGGTTTTTCACGTTCCGGTATCTCCGCGACTTCCTGCTCGATCAAATCACGAGTCTCATGGTGCCAGTTGATGATTCGGTCTGCCTTATCCTCACGGCCCAGTACGGTTCCGAAGGTCGAAATCCACCCCTCCAGGTACTCCTGCGTCCCGTAAAGCAAAAGAGCGGTGTTGATACCGGCATTCTCCAGAGGCTGAACGACATCGACCCCTAAATGGCCCCATTGAAGGACGAGATCGGGGTCCATCGAGAGAATCGTCTCAACGTTCGGCACAAAACCATCGCCCACAACGTCGCTTCGGATCGCAAGGGCTTCCGGGTAAAACTCGCGTAAGATCCCCTCTTCCAGAGCCGACTTCGACTTGGAATGCATGCCCACCAGGCGTTCCGGTCCTCCATCGATAGCGATCATCATGCTGGCCGCCGGAATAGGGATCGTGATGATCCGCCGGGCCGGAACCGGTACGGTAACCTCCCGTTCCGTTTGATCGGTGATCGTTATTGTCGACCCCGCGGCCGATTCCATCTCACCGGCGCCGCTCGCAAAGACGGTGGAAACACCGAGCACTGCGCCCATGATCATCAACACAAACACTACGACGGTACGGTTCATACGTTTTTCCATATACGGAGACTCCTTGAGCGACAACAGGGGTATGGTAAAATAGTTAGTTGACGCTAACTTTACCACCCTATCAACGCGACGTGGGTGTGTAAAGATACCTGCGACGATGAACGCCTACGTCGATTCCGGCGTGCTCGTGAAGCTGCACGTGCTCGGACCGGGATCAGATGAAGCCGCACGACGAGTAGAGAAGATCGGCCAGGTTCCGTATAGAGACTGTCTTCATTCCGTCATAGCCGGGCCTTCGTTCGACAGCTCACAGATGACCGCGCCCGACCGATCGATGGAACCGAGCCGCCAGGTGCGGAAGTGGCCCTCCACCTCACCTCAGACCATCGCCGACGTATCATCGGCGCACAGCGCTCCGCGTTACGACGAAATCTCGATTTTCATTCCAGCGTGCGGATGGTCAAAGAGGTCCGCCGCGCTTCCCCCGCGGAGCAGGATTTCCATGAAGGGGTCGTCGAACCCGCTCGAACCGACCGCCCACGCCATCTCGCCCTCGTCCACGGCAAAGACGCCGCCGGTGACAAGCGCCGTGGCGCGCTTATCGTTGATCGCCACGTGCACCTTGCGTCCCTCTTCCCAGGTACTCCGGCTCCGGCGAACGCTCGTCTTGATGTTCCCGAAACCGTCGGTCCACATGACAACGGAAGAGGCCATCTTAGGGATCGTTGCCGGGTCAATCGCGTCGCGGAGGCGTTCCGCGTGGCGCCCGTGGAGGATATCCGCCACTACCGGTGGAAAGAAGTCTCGGCTGCGGAACTGGCTCCCCCTGTGAGAAACTTCGACCGCTCGCAGTTCCACGATGTGGTCCTTCACGAGCGACAAACTCAAACCACTGTTCACAACCACCAGTTCCACGTCGTTCTCCAGCCGGGCATACGTCAGTTTCTCTCCGGCGTTGTCTTCCATTGGCGACTTCCGTTCCTTCCGCGGCGCCGTATTGGCGTACACGACCGTTCCCGGCGGATTGTGCCCCACCGCGAGCTGGTACACGATGAAACCGGTGCCCACCGTGTCCATAGGCGGTACCGACGTCGGGACGATTGCCAGGTCGAGATCCCAGTTCTGCGTCCACAGGCGCTGAAGGATCTCTCCAAACTCCTGGGACATCGGTTTGTAATCTGCAATCACGTGTAACAGTCGTTTCATCGTTGTCAGTGTAGCAGGGCGTGTGGCGAATTGGGGAGATTGTCATCCTTCGTATGATGTCGGCTTCTGAGGAGTTTTTGTTTGACGGATCGCCCCACCAAGTCTACAATTGAAATATACCGAACATTGTTCGGTGATACAGAACACACATGGAGGGTGTTATGCGAAGGTTTATAGTTCTTGTCGGGGTGGCGATCTATCTGTCCGTTGCCGCATTCGGTGCGTTTGCCGCCGGCGCGTCCGAGGAGCCGGCAACCGATTCGGATGGCTTGGAGATGACCTTTTGGATCTTCTTGAACCCCAACTCCACCGAAGACCCGCGAAACGTTGTACTCCGAGACATCGTCGAGGACTACAACAGGAACAACGAATACGGCAATCACGTGACGGTAGAGAGCATCCATTGGAGCCGGTTTGAGGCTCAGGCGATTCAGGCTGCATCCGCGAACAACGGTCCCGACATCATCAACGTCTACAGCGACCAGCTCCGTCAGCACGTCGCCGGCGGGACAGTCCAACCGATGACGGAGTTCGCGGTTCCTTTCATCGATTCGATGCCCGACTACGCGTATTCGGCTGATGATCTGCGGGTGAACGGCGAGATCTATTCGCTGCCCTGGGAAAGCCGAACGTTCGTGCACTGGTACCGCGACGATGTGATTGACTCAGTACCGGCCGGCGTTGACGACCTTCTGGACCGCGCAGAGTTGAGTCAGGGCATGGCGCTCGGGTTCGTGATCGGGCTCTCAGATGGCTCTAACGCGGCCAGCTTCATGGAGTCGTTCATTCCACTGATTCGCGCGGCCGGTGGCGACCTCTTTGATCAGAACGGTCGAGCCGTCTTCAACAGCGACGCGGGAGTTCGCACCGTCACGTTCGTGAAGGACCTGGTCGAGAACGGTGTGATGGACCGAACGGCGTTGAGTCTTGGCGTCGATGACATCGTTGATGGGTTCAAAGCGGGAACGATCTACTCGATGAACGCTGGAACGCAGCGCGCGGCGACGATCCGGGAATCCTCATTGAACGCGAACATCGTGTCGGTGCCGATGCCGGGCTTCGAGCAAGGGCAGCCTGCACCGGCACTCGTTGCCGGACAGACGCTCGCGATCGGTGCGTTTGCGCAGGACGCCGAGATGGCGTTCGATTTCATTCAATACTTCTATTCGACCGAAGCTCAGGTCCGCTGGCTGCAGGCAAACGTCCTCCCGGCGCGCGCGTCGGTGTTTGAAGAACCGGTAATCCAGGAACTGGCAAACTTTGATGAACTTCAGCGGTGGAACGAGTACGCCGGCACCGGTCGCGTCGTATTTTACCCGGACGACTACACCGAACTCGCGGTGACACTGGTACAGGCAGTGCAGGATGTCGTCTACCGCGATGCGGACGCGAGTGCAGCGCTCGATGAAGTCGCTGAATGGTACAACAGCAAGGATTGAGGGAAGGAACAGCTACCTGTATGAGTAACGATTTTGATGTGGTTGTTGTCGGCGGGGGACCTTCAGGGTTCATTGCGGCGATCGCCGCGGGACGCCTTGGAGCGAAGACCCTGCTTATCGAAAAATACGGGTTTCTTGGCGGTATGCCCACTGGTGCCGCCCTGGGCCCCATTTCGCCGTTCCACTTTGGTGACGAGCAGGTGATCAAGGGCATTCCGCAGCAGTTCGTCGACCGAATGGTCGAGCTCGGTGGAAGCACAGGTCACGCGAAATGCACGAATCCGCACGGAAGCGGCGCGTACCTGTGTTTCTATGATCGACAGGTCTACAAGTGGGCCGCGCTCCAGATGGTCCTCGAAGCGGGAGTCACCCCGCTGTTTCACTCGTTTCTGAGTGGTACCCAAACAGACGGATCCGGCCGGGTCACCGGCGTTACAGTCACCAATAAATCCGGCCAGGCGACGTACCGCGCCAAGGTTGTCGTGGACGCGACCGGTGACGCTGATGTTGCCGCATCCGCCGGAGCGAAGCACGTGCTCGGACGGGAAAGTGACGGCGCGATGCAGCCGGGAACGATGATGTTCGATATGGCCAACGTCGATTCCCGGGCGCTGAAAGCGTACATGGACGACCATCTCGACGAGTTCGAATGGGCAACCGAGATCGTCCCGATGAGGCCTTTTTCGGAAGACCTCGAGAGCAACTATTTCGTCGGGCAGGGGTTTCGCAACCTGGTATCCGGGGCGATCGACTCCGGCGAACTCAAACTCGCCCGCGACACGATTCTTTTCCTGACGACGACTCACCCCGGCGTAATCCACTTCAACTCCACGCGCGTTCACAACGTAAACGGAACAAGCGCCGAAGACCTGACCCGTGCGGAAATCGAGGCGCGGGGCCAGGTGATGTCACTCTCAAAGTTCCTGCGTAAACATATTCCGAGATTCGAGGACGCGTACCTCGCCGACACGGGTATCCAGATCGGTATTCGTGAGACGCGGCATATCCTCGGGGAGTACGTACTCCAGGGCGAGGACGTTATGGAAGGCCGCAAGTTTGACGACGCGATCGCACGCGGTTATTTCCCGATCGACATCCACAACGTGAAGGGCCGGGAAGGCTATGTGAAAGGTGGCGGTGACTGGACCGACCTCCAGGACTCCTACGACATCCCGTATCGGTGCCTGGTACCCGAGACGGTCGATGGACTGGTGATCTCCGGTCGTTCGATATCGGCCACCCATCAGGCGATGGGATCATTTCGAACGCAGGGCGGCGTGATGGGGATCGGCCACGCAGCCGGTACGGCCGCGGCTCTCGCCGCGTTGTCCGGCGTACAGCCCCGGGACCTGGACGTGTCCACACTCCAGGCGGCCCTCGAGGCGGAAGGTGCGTCGATTCGGCGGGACCCTGAAGTCGCCGCGCAAGAAAAGCAACGGGCACAGGAAGCGGTTGCGGAAGCGCTCCGCCAGGGCCGAATCACCGGCAAGTACGTGCAAGAAGCGATGGGTGGTGCCAAGGCACCGCGACTGTAGTCGGCCGCCGTCCCGAGAGCAACGGTATCAATGATATTCTATGATTCTCTTGGGGCGGCGACGCTACCACCGGACTGCGACGTGAGGGGACAAATGGCCGACGAAGATATCAGGAACAAAGCGCTTTCACGGGCGATCAAGGTCCTTGAGTGCTTTAACGTGGAAACACCGGAACTCGGCATCACGGAGATCTGTGCTCGACTCGGAATGAACAAAAGCACCGTGCACAGCATCGTGGTCACGTTCGAGGCACACGGGTATCTCAGGCAGAATCCGTCGAACTCACGGTACCACCTGGACAGCAAGGTGTTTCGCCTTGCTGGGGTTCTAAATCGTTCTCGGCCGCAGCGCGACGAGATCTCCCGGATCGTGCGGACGCTCGCCGCCGAGACCGGGGAGACCGTCTACTACGGAATCCGGAGCGGGAACTCGACCCTGTATCTCGACCATATGTCCGCGGCAAGTTTTGTTGTGCCGAAACAGGTGATCGGACATACCGCACCGCTCCATTGCACCGCCACCGGGAAGGCGATTCTTTCGATGCTTCCCGAGGAGGAAGTCGACTCGATCGTGACGTCGGGTTTGAAACGGATGACGGAGAATACCCTCGTAGAACCTGCTCGACTGAAAGAAGACTTGGCACAAAGCAGGGATCGCGGATACTCCGTCGACAACATGGAACACGAGCACGGTGTCAAAGGTGTCGGTGTGCCGGTCATGGACGAGCACGGTGACGTTGTCGCCGCGATCAGCCTCTCCGGCCCGTCACTCCGTTTTGACGATGAGTCAATCGAGCGATTCGCCCGACTGATCGACGAACATCGGCCGAGCATCGAAATCACGTACTACTGAGGTACTGAGCATGGCCACCATACAAGATAGCCGGGCAAGCAGATTGCTCGTGTGGGCGTTTCTATCGCCTACATTCGTGCTGATCCTGTTTGTGACCGCTATTCCTATCGGGATCGCGATATTCACCAGCCTCCACGCAACGGACTACGCGCAGATCGAGGAATTTGTCGGGTTGGCGCACTATCGGGACATCCTGCTTTCTCCCGACGGATGGCTCAGGATCGGCAATTCGATCCGATATGTCGTCCTTTCACTGCTCCTGGTGATTCCCTTGGGGATCATCTCGGCGACACTTCTCAACCGGAGCATTCTGATGCGCGCCGCGCTCCGAACGGCGGCGATCATACCGTGGATCCTTTCCCAAACGGTCGCGGCGCTCCTGTGGCGATGGATGCTCAACGCCAACTTTGGCCCTGTCGTATTCGTGTTGAGCGAACTGACCGGTCGGCGGATCGACTTTTTCAACACCGAGGTGATGGCGCGGTTTACCGTGACGCTGGCAAACGTCTGGTATTCCTTCCCGGTCGCACTTCTCCTGACGCTTGCGGCGCTTCAGACGATTCCGCAGGAGCTCTACGAGGCCGGCCGGGTTGACGGCGCGTCTGATACCCGCATGTTCGGGATGATCACGATCCCGCTGATCATGCCGACGGTCCTTACGACGACGGTGCTTCTGAGCATGGAGTACTTCAACATGGTCACGCTCATCTATGTGATGACCAGCGGTGGCCCGTTCAACGCGACCGAGACGATGAGCGTCGCCGCGTTCAAGCAAGGGATTGACTACTGGAATATCGACCGGGGGTCGGCGTACAGCGTGCTCATCTTCCTCCTGAACATCCTGTTCAGCCTGGTGTACGTCCGTGTTTTGAAAAGGAGAGACCGGTGACTGAAGAACGCCCCGTAATATGCTGGGATATGGTCCGTCGCGATCTGCTCACGTACATTGTACTCATAACGCTGGTTGTATTTTCGCTCATACCGGTGTTCTGGGGGCTCGCAACGTCCCTTAAGCCGCTCGACGAGATCAACCGGTACCCGCCGATACTTTGGCCAAAGGCGGTGACATTCGACAGCTATTACAAGGTCCTGTTTTATTCAAACTTCCCTACCTAGAGCTTCCTGAACAACACCTAAGAATTTACAGTACATAGAGTTACATGGTATTCTTCTGTAACGGGTGCACGAAAAACGGCAGTTTTCGTGAAAAA
>JANQHT010000036.1 GCA_028282545.1 Spirochaetales bacterium | reverse complement strand
GTTGAACTCGGGGATCTCGAGGAACTCCTGGAACGCGCCGTCCCTCCGGGATCCGAAGTAGTCGTAGTCGCGGGAGAGCGCGTACTCGCCAACCTGATTGATCACCTCCGAGGAATTGGGGAGGAGCGGAAACGCTGCAACTCGGTCCCCCGGTGAGAAGGCGCTGCCGTCAAACGAGCGCTCTACCGTACCTGCGAACTCGTGGCCGAGAACAAGCGGGTAGTGATACGCACCGCCCTCGAAGGCGCGCGGAATGTCGGAACCGCACACTCCGGCTGCTTCGATTCGAACGAGCACCGAACGTTCACCGATCGGTTCGGGCATCGGACGACTCTCGACGACGAGGTCGCCATTCTTTCGTAGGACGAGTGCTCTCATGGGCGCCCATTAGTTTAGGTGCGAATTCGCGTGTGGTCAATCACTATCATTCATTTGTGATCAGTTTTGAGTGAAAATGATTGACAAACCGCTCATCTTCCGATCATCATCTGGTATGGCACAGAGCATGCTCGCGTGTTTCCTGGTGGATATCGACAAGATCGAGGTGCGCGAGGCGCCGGTGCCCGCGCCCGGCCCCGGCGAGGCACTTGTGAAGGTCAAAGCGTGTTCCGTTTGCGGTTCCGACATCAAGATATACCGATACGGCAACAAGCGGGTGAAACCGCCCTTTATCGTCGGGCACGAGGTATCGGGCCAGATCGTGGCGTGTGGTCGGGATGTTGTAGCGTTTTCGGAGGGAGACCGCGTTCAGATTGGCGCCGACGTTCCGGGCTACTGGAACGAGAACGTTGCCGGGAAAACAACCTTCATCGACTATGCCACAGGACACGAGTTTCCGGGTGGATTTGCGGAGTTCATGCTTCTCAACGAAGAGATGATCAAATTCGGTCCCGTGACGCGAATTCCCGACTCGCTTCCATACGACGAAGCGGCGCTCGCGGAGCCGCTCGCGTGTGCCATCAACGGCCTGGAACTCGCCCGGTACTCGTACGGCAAGAGCCTCTGCGTGATTGGGCTCGGACCAATCGGGATCATGATCCTCGAACTCTCCCGTGCCTACGGTGCCACGACGGTCTTTGCAGCACAACGTTCGAAGACGCGACTCGATCTGGCAAGACCGTTCCGACCGGACGCACGCTTTATTGCGACGGAGGAAGAGAGTCTGTGCGACGTTGTCATGGAGGAGACCAACGGGCTCGGCGTAGACCTGGTGATTACCTCGGCGGGTTCGGTGAAGGCTCACGAGGACGCCATACGCATCGTCGGAAACAGGGGATACGTGAATCTCTTTGGCGGATTGCGTGGCGAACCAAAACTCACCATCGACAGCAACATCATCCACTATAAAGAGTGCTTTGTGATGGGAAGCCACGGATCGCTCCCGCGGCACAACAAACTCGCAGTGGACGCCCTGGCAAACGGTATTGTGCACGGCGGCCGGTACATCTCGAAACGCTTTCCGTTGACGCACATCCAGGAGGCATACGATTTTCACGAGTCGCGCGCGGGACTCAAGGCGGTAGTGATGCCGGAGTTGGGTCATTGAACGCGCAACGTGCGCGCATATCGCCCTCGATGATGTGCGCCGACTTCATGGATCTGCGCAGCGAGCTGCGTCTCTTCGAACGCGAAGGGTACGAGTACCTCCACGTCGATATCATGGATGGCCACTACGTGCCCAACTTCACGCTGGGCCCCGCATTCTGCGAGAAACTCGCCGCGGAGACGACGATCCCGCTCGATATTCACTTGATGATAGAACCCGTCGATTCGTACGTGGACGCGTTCGCGGCGTTTCCCGGCGCAATCGTAACCTTCCACCCCGAGGCAACGCGCCACCCCTTGCGGACGATCGACGCAATTCGCGCTCGCGGCGCGCGTCCCGGCGTCGCCGTTGAGCCGGCGGTCCCGGTGGCGGCGATCGAACCGGTGCTGGAAGCGGTTGACTTTGTGTGCGTCATGACGGTGAACCCCGGCTTTTCGGGACAGATGCTCGTTCCGGGGGCTATCGAGAAAATCGCGCGGTTCGCAACGTGGCGCGGCGGCGCGTCCAGTGATGATGTTGGTCCGGACGCGCGTGCCCACCGAACGGTTGCTGGAAGACCCTCCGCCGGCCGTCAGTTGGAAATCGAAGTGGACGGGAACGTCAGCTGGGAAAACATCCCCAAGATGATCGCCGCCGGCGCCGACACGCTCGTCGTGGGGACGTCGTCACTGTTCGGTGACAAAGGAAACAGATCCGAGGCGGCGAGTCGCCTGGCACGATTGACCGGCCGCCGGTGACCGAATCGAACCGAATCGAACTGAAATGGTGCACGGCTCTCACGAACCGAGCGCCGTAGCCGCTCACCACGGATCCACCGTCCCGATCCTTTTCCACATACCAAGGTCGAAGCGACGTCCCACGATGAGTTCAAAGAGGCCCGTCGTCTGCGTGGCGTTCATCACCGACGAATCGATGTTGCGCGAGTCCACGCTCGCGATGAAGGCCACAAAGAAGCCGGGGCCGTTGTAACCCACACTCGCCCGCGCCGAGAGTTGCGGCGCCACGCGCCACGTGTCGTCGGTCTCTCCCCCCGACGCGTACTCCAGGTTCTGTGCGCCCAGACCGAACGTCAGGAGCGGTGCCACGAAAAAACTCCCGATCCGTAAGGAGCCCCCCACCCCGCCACCGACGATACCGCTGTGCGCCTGGACGGAGACGTCTTCCTGCCAGACCGACCCGGCGGCGGCGGGAATCGAACGCGCCGGCCCTCCCGGCACGTCGACGATGACCTGCGAACCAGCCGCCATGAGGATCCACGAGATCTCCGAGCGCTGCTGCCGCGCGTTGAGCTTGTACGCCGCGGCCAGTGAAAAGTTCTCGTCGGTGGCGTAGAGGACGTTGAAACCAATCGTTCTGAGCGTCATGTCGGGCAGCTTGATCGAGGTAACGTCCTCGACGAATGAATCGGCGTTGGTGATGTACATGCCTTCGTGGAGCTGCTACACCAAGTCCACCTCGTAACGGTCGCCGAAAAACTGGAAGAGGAAGTTCATAAACTCCGTGGTGCCCCGCGTCTCGGAATCATCGATCGAGTTGGGCATGGTCAGCCGAAAACTGAGACCGATGCGGTTCCATTCGGCGCCGAAGATCCAATGCAACGGGTTGTTCGGCGAGATTTCGATAGTGTTTGTTGAGAGCGCGAGTTCGTCGATCCGAAAGGACATGCTCTGGACACCGGTTCCCAGCCCGGTTCGGACGGTAATGCCCTCCTGGCCCACGTACGCCGGCCTCGCCTGGCGCTCGGCCCACCATTCGCGGAAGGCGTTTGTCTCAACAGCGTGCGCTGATTCGGCCGTCGCTTGCGGTTGGGCGAACGAATCCCGCACAGGCTCAGCCGTCGCAACGGCGAAAACACTGGTGAGGATAAGGAGCGCGACGGCTACACGAAGCCTCATGGTAGGAAGTGTAGCGTTTTGGCGCCTCCGTTTCCGGCTACTCGCAGTACTCCCGGTAGAGATCGATGTACGAGAACACCCCTTTGTCGCTGCCGGCAGCAAGTCGGCCAAAGTTGCAAAAAATTGCATCAAAAAGGTTGACAATAGTAGTCATATTCGCGAACGTTGCCGTTTACCAAGGAGGAGGAGTCATGAGTCATAAACAGGAAACGATCGCCCTGCACGCCGGGCAGAACAAGATAGAGACGGCGCCGAGTCGCGCCGTGGCGGTCCACCGGACGACCGCCTACAACTTCCGCGACGCCGAACACGCCGCAAACCTCTTCGGGCTCAAAGAGCTCGGGTATATCTACACCCGGCTCCAGAACCCGACCCAGAACGCACTGGAGGAACGCGTGGCTGCCCTCGACGGCGGTGCGGCCGCCCTAGCCCTCGCGTCAGGGACAAGCGCGGTATTCTACTCGATCATCAACGTGGCGCGCGCCGGGGACGAGATCGTATCGTCCAAGTACCTCTACGGCGGTACCCACACGATGTTCGCGGAGATACTCCCGACGCTGGGAATCACCGTTCGCCTGGTGGATCCGCTTGATCTGGGGGAGCTGGAAAACGCGATCAACGGCAAGACGCGCGCCATTTTTATCGAGACGATCGGGAATCCGACGCTCATCGTTCCCGATTTTGAAGCCATAGGTGAGGTTGCCGCCCGCCACCGTCTCCCGGTGATTGCGGACGCCACCTTCACCACGCCGATCCTGCTGCGCCCCCTCGACCACGGCGTGGACATCGCGCTCTATAGTCTGACCAAGTGGTACGGTGGTCACGGGACGGGCATTGGCGGGGCGGTCGTCGACAGCGGTCGTTTTAACTGGGACGACCCGAAGTTCACCAACTTCGTTGAACCGGACGGAGGGTACCATGGGCTTCGGTACGCCTACGACCTGGGCGATCTATCACCGCTGGCGTATATCCTCCGCATGCGCCTCGTCCCCCTCCGCAACCTGGGCGCTGCAATCGCCCCGGACAACGCCTGGATCTTCCTGCAGGGAATAGAAACACTTCCTCTGCGCATGACACGGCACAGTGAGAACGGGATGGCGGTGGCCGAGTACCTGTCACGACACCCGCAAGTCGAATGGGTGTGGTACCCGGGGTTAAAGGACCACCCGGCCCACGACAACGCCGCAAAATACCTCAAGAACGGTTTTGGAGGGATGATTGCGTTCGGCATCGCCGGTGGCGCCGACGCAGGCGCACGCTTTATCAATGGGCTGGAGCTCTTCAGTCATGTGGCGAACGTGGGTGACGCCAAGAGCTTGGCGATCCACCCGGCAACGACAACGCACAGTCAGTTGACCGAGGATGATCAACGCGCCGCCGGCCTGCCGCCGGAGTTGGTTCGCCTCTCGATCGGCCTGGAAGCCCCGGAAGACATCATCGCCGACCTCGAAACGGGGTTTGCCGCCGCGAAACTCTAGCGTTCAGCGTCGGTCATCGGGAGGCACCCGTACCCGCCGCCGGTCGCGGCGGGTACGACGAAAACGTGAACAACGAGGAACAACCGATGGGTTCACGTTTTCCGCGACACACCACGCTTGCTCTTTTCCCGCCCCGCCCTTAGAGTCCGAGGGATGTCCACCCGCTTTGACCGTTTTCCAGTTGATCCCCGTCGCTCCCGTGTATTCTACGGCTGGATCGTCCTCGCCGGCGGGACGATGGGGGTGGTGTTCAGTGCGCCCGGTCAGACGGTGGGGGTGTCGGTTTTTACTGACTACCTGATCGACGCGCTAGATCTCGAACGAAGTGCACTCAGTCTCGCCTACCTCTTTGGAACGCTCGGCAGCGCCGTGGTCCTCTCCTGGGCCGGCCGCCTCTACGATCGAGTTGGCGCGCGCCTGCTCGCAACGGCGGCGGCCTTTGCACTGACCCTGGTCCTCTTTGCCCTCTCCGCTTCTCCAATCCTCGTGCGGTGGTTTGACCGGACGTTCTATGTGGCGGCGGCGCTGACGGTACTCTTCTTCCTGCTTCGATTCACCGGCCAGGGAATGGTATCCCTGGCAAGCAGGAACATGGTGATGGAGTGGTTCAACCGCCGGCGGGGCTTCGCCAACGCGATCATGGGTATCTCCCTTTCGTTCGGGTTTTCCCTGGCGCCGCGACTCTTTGACTCAGGTATCGAGCGGTGGGGCTGGCAGGGAGCGTGGCGTGTTATAGGGCTGGCCCTCGCGATATTCGGTACGGCGGCACTGCTCTTCTTCCGCGACAAGCCGGAGCCCTTTGGCCTTGAGCCGGACGGGCCACTGGCGACGTCAGGCGGGAGAACACACCCGGAGAGCCATCCGGGTCGCGATTTTACCGCAGCTGAAGCGCGACGCACGCGCGCGTTCTGGGCCTTTTCGGTAACCGTTCTGCTGGCAGGGCTCCTCATCACGGCGTATACGTTCCACATCGTCTCGATCTTTGCCGACGCCGGGTTGGGCCGAGCGCGGGCAATCGCCGTATTCTTCCCGGCGGCCATCGTCTCCGTTGCCGTCGAACTCGTGGGGAGCTGGATCTCCGATTTTGTGCGCCTCAAATGGTTGGCCCTTTTCCAGCTTTCCGGAACGATCTGCCTCGCCCTGGGAATCGTCTTCCTTCGGCCGGGGCCGATCGTCCTGCTCCTGATCCTCGGACATGGATTGATGCAGGGTATGTTCGGTATTCTCAACAACATCACCTGGCCGCGTTTCTTCGGGCGCCGCCACCTGGGGGCCATTTCCGGACTCGCCGCGGCGATTACCGTATCGGGGACGGCGGTGGGACCGTACCTTTTTAGCGGGCTGCGCGATCTCTCCGGTACGTACGCTACGGCTGCCCTGGTGATTGCCGGTGCCGCGATTGCTACCGCCGCCGTGGTGGCGGGGACCGAACGCCCCACGTAACGCCGAGCATTTCTCAGTATGGACGGAGGGCGACGAGCCCTCCGAGGTTGTCTCTGTAGAAGTGCCGCGTAACACCGCGTTGCGGTGACACCAAATCGGCGTCGCCGATATACTAACGCCATGACGAACAATGCTATCGGCGGGCGCGGTTTCCATCACGTCGCCATCGACACGCGTGACTACGACGCATCAGTTGCGTTCTATCGGGATGGCCTCGGGTTCCCGGAGGTCCGCACCTTTCGCTTCGGCGCCGCAGGGCAGCGGGCCGCCATGCTGGACACGGGAAACGGCGGTCTCATGGAGATCTTTGAGCGTCCCGAATCCTCCGGCGGAACGGGCGTGATCATCCATTTCGCGATTCACGTTGACGACGTGTCCACGGCACACGCAACTGCACTGGCTGCGGGAGCAACGGAAAAAGTGGCGCCCAAGGAGATCGAAATCAACTCGGACCCGCCATTTCCGGTGACGATCTCCTTCGTCACCGGGCCCGACGGGGAAGAGATCGAGTTCTTCCAGGAACGGTAGGCAGGACCGGCGCCGCCGGCGAGCCAACGGTTGTATCTTTAGTGGATGAAACCGCGGCCCTTCCTGCTCCTTTGGCTGGTAACGCTCATCGCACCGCCGTCCATCCCGGCGGACAACCCAGCCGGGGCGGGAATAACCGGCCTTATACCGTCACTGTGTCTTTTCTGCCTGGACTGCGGTGACAACTACGCCCACCGCATAAGCCCCAGGACGTTCAGTTGGGGCGTGCGAACGGCCGCGGGCACGGTCACCGCTGTGGGCGAGATCTGGGATCGCAAAACGAACGGCGCCCTTCGGGTGCCGCCGTTGCCGATGCTCGAGGCGGGTGCCACCGTGTCCGACATGGTGGCCTTGATCGACGGCGAATGGTTCGACATAGCCACGATCTACGTCCTCTACCGCGACGAATGGACAAACTTGGCGTACCTCTACGAAATGCCCGGCCGTACCGCACGGGAAACGCTACCGATTTGGGTCCGGATCGAACGCGCTCCCTTTCGGGAGTCGCCGGATATCGAGGACGGTTTGCTGTCCCTTTCCGGTTAGGTGAGACGAGCGGTCGCGGTATTTCGTATATTTCCGACTGCTATGGTAAGACAATCGTTCCGAACGGGTCTGCTGCTGCTCTTCTTCACGGCGTGCACCGCCGCCGGCGGACAACAAGATCAATTTCGCGTGGAGATCGTCGTGGAAGGGATCGATCACCCCTGGGCGGTGGCGTTTCTTCCCGACGGTGACGCCCTCGTAACCGAACGTGCCGGTCGCCTGCACTACGTCACAGACGGAGTCGCGACGATAGTCCCCGGAACACCGGAGGTCGCACCGATCGGACAGGGGGGCCTCCTGGACGTCCTGTTGCACCCCCGCTTTGAAGAGAACGGATGGGTCTATCTCACCTACTCCACCGAACACCCCCGCGAGACAGGCCGTTTCGCCACGGCACTGGGGAGGGGCCGCCTCCTGTCCAGTCCGGGCGGAGCGCCGGTGCTGGAGAATTTCCAGGAACTCTTTGTGGCGAACAACTGGGCCGGCGGCGGACGTCACTTCGGATCGCGGATCGCTTTTGGTTCGGACGGTTTGATCTACATGACGATAGGGGATCGCGGCCAACGCGAGCGCGCCCAGGACCCCGCCGACCACGCCGGAAGCGTTCTGCGACTGGATGAGGCGGGGCAACCGGCTCCCGGCAACCCGCGAAGCTCGTCAAACCTCTCCGGCGAACTCGGGCCGGGTATCTTCACCACGGGTCACCGGAATGCCCAGGGAATCGCCGTCCATCCTGAAACGGGCGACATCTGGACCCACGAACACGGTCCGCGGGGTGGTGACGAAATCAACATCCTCCGTGCCGGTGCAAACTACGGCTGGCCGGTCATCACCCACGGGCGCGAATACTCCGGCGGCCCCGTTGGCGACGGAATCACCGCCGCTCCCGGCCTGGAACAGCCGCTCATACACTGGACGCCCTCCATCGCGCCCTCGGGCATGGCCTTCCACGACGGAGACCTCTATGTAGGAGCGCTGGTGCGGAAACACGTGCGTCGCGTCGTGTTGGACGGATCAGCCGTAACCGGAGAAGAGGAACTCCTCAGGAACGAACTGGGCCGGATCCGCGACATCCGTTCCGGACCGGACGGGTATCTCTACGTCCTCACCGATGAAGATCGCGGTGGCCTGTACCGGCTGGTTCCCCGCTAAACGGTACCATAGAAGCGGGCGCTTGCTGTAACATGCCTCAATGAGCCCACGAATCTTCACCGCAATAGTAGCAGCGCTTGGAACCGGAACGGCCATCGCCCTCCAGTCGACCATGAACGGCCGCGCCGGCGCCGTCATAGGTCCCGTCCATACCGGACTCCTGGTCAACGCGATCGGGGGCGCCATGGCAGCGACGATCGTTGCGTGCATCGCCGCGGTAGCCGCCCTCAGCAG
This sequence comes from Spirochaetales bacterium, assembly GCA_028282545.1. GTDB lineage: Bacteria > Spirochaetota > Spirochaetia > DSM-27196 > Alkalispirochaetaceae > JANQHT01. The sequence continues at coordinate 9,557 of JANQHT010000036.1, read as the reverse complement.
CGGGGCCGTTTCACCGGTGCGCCTCTCCGGCCACGAGATCCAGGCGGGCCGAATCCTCTCGTGGATCGCCATCGCCGGGGCGCTCGGGATTCTCATCATCATGGGAGTTGCCTTCTCGGTACAGGGTGTGGGCGTGACGGCGGGGCTGGCGGCCATTATCGTTGCCCAACTGATCGCCGGTCTCCTGATCGACCGTGTGGGCGGTTCCGGGAGTGCGGCGATCGCCGTGGACTGGCGCCGCATCGCCGGCGTCGCTTTGATGTTCGGCGGCGTCTGGTTGCTGGTCCCGCGAGGGTAGACGTGCAACGGCGCGATAAGGTTGCGCAAACGCGCGCGCAGCCGCGCTTACGCGGCTCCTACCTCCGGAAGGCGCCCAACGCCGGACAACACGTAATCGGGTCGATAGGCAAACGAGTTTAACTCCGCTTCGCCGGTCACGCCGGAGAGGACCAGCACAGTGCCGATTTCGCTCTCGACGCCGGCGATGATGTCGGTATCCATCCTGTCACCGATGATCAGCGTCTCTTCGCGGCGGCACTCGATCCGTTTCAACGCCTGCCGCATCATGAGTGGATTGGGTTTCCCGACGAAGTACGGATTCACGCCGGCAACGAGTTCGATCGGCTTGATCAGCGCGCCGCAGGAGGGAATAATTCCGTGTTCTACCGGACCGGAGATGTCCGGGTTGGTGCCGATCAGTTTGGCACCGGCGCGAACCAGGGCGACGGCCTTCTCAATCTGGTCGATACTGTAGGTGCGGGAGTCGCCCACAACCACGTAGTCCGGATCAACCTCGTTCATCGCGTATCCGACGTCGTAGAGCGCGTTTGTGAGCCCCGATTCACCGATGACAAAAGCGCTCCCGTTTGGCTTCTGCGAAGAGAGAAATCCGGCCGTCGCCAGGGCACTGGTATAGAAGTGGTCGTGTTCGAGGTCGATCCCGAGGCGTCGCATCTTCGCCTGCAGTTCCTTTCTCGACCGCTGGCTGGCGTTGGTGAGGAAGAGGAACTCCTTGTTCTCTTGGCGGAGCCACTCAACAAACTCCCCGGCGCCCGGCAGGAGGCGGTCCCCATGGTAGATCACGCCGTCCATATCGGAGATAACGCCGCGAACCTGGGCGAGGCGCTCTTTGATCGGACCGAGACGCTCGCTGACGAGTCTTTCAAGCGATTGCATGCCGCATGGTACGCCGAACCACCGGACCGAGGCAAAGGGTTCGCCGTCAAGGTGGCCGGGGCAGTACATTGCAGCCATGGAATACAGACGACTGGGATCATCGGGTCTCAAGGTTTCGGCCCTTTCCTTTGGGTCATGGGTGACGTTCGGGAAACAGGTTGATGTGGACGACGCCGCGGCGGAGATGAAGCTCGCGCTCGATCACGGTGTGAACTTCTTCGACAACGCGGAAACATACGAATCGGGCCAGAGCGAAATCGTCATGGGCAAGGCGATACAAAAACTGGGCCTTGCACGGAAAGACTACGTGGTTTCAACCAAGATCTTCTGGGGCGGAGACGGTCCCAACGACACGGGCCTTTCGCGCAAGCATATCGTCGAGGGTACACGCGCCGCCCTAAACCGACTGCAGGTGGAATACGTGGACCTCGTCTTTTGCCACCGCCCGGACTATGACACTCCCATCGAGGAGACGGTTCGAGCGATGAGTCACCTGGTGGATCGAGGATGGGCGCTGTACTGGGGAACGAGCGAGTGGAGTGCGGAAGAGATCCGCCACGCCTACGAGTTCGCCCGGGCGGAGCGTTTGAATCCGCCGACGATGGAGCAGCCCCAGTACAACATGTTTCACCGTGAGCGGGTTGAGGTCGAGTACGCACCGCTCTACCGAGACTTCGGACTGGGCACCACGATCTGGAGCCCCCTCGCGTCCGGGGTATTGACGGGCAAGTACGCCCAGGGCATCAGCGAGGGGCGGCTAACGCTCCCCGGCTACGAATGGCTCCGAAGGATGTACGAGAACGAGTCGGGGCGAAAACAGATCGAGACGGTTGAGCGTTTGAAGCCGATCGCCGACGAACTCGGTGTCACGCGGGCGCAGCTCGCCATCGCCTGGGCGCTCTCCAACCCCAAGGTGAGCACCGTGATCACCGGGGCCTCAAAGCCGGCGCAGGTGGAAGAGAATATGAAAGCTCTGGACTTGGTGTCTCAACTCACCGACGACGTGCACGAGAAGATTGAAGCGGTGCTGGAGAACAAACCGCAACACCCGCGGCGCTGGCGGTAGGCCGCGCCGGAACGGCGGGCCCGGTTACTCCTCGACGTATATCGCGTTGATGTCGGCGATGTTACGTTCGTAGATCTGCGTAAACTCGCCGCCGGGCATCCAGTATCCGATATGCTCCGGCTGGGTAGAGGAGCCGCATTTCCCTCCCGCGACGGCGACCGCCGTCGCGATCGTGGAAAAGTCGCACCACAGTTCGATCTTTTGGCCGTTGTGCCAGTAGCACGCCCGATCGGCATCGCGGCCCGCGACATAGACGCCGTCCTCCGCGACGGCGATCGCTCGGGTCGCGGTGCCGTCGAGATCGTTCCACTCTCCGTCTACCCAGTACCCCGCCCCACCGTCCGCATCGTCTGCGTCGTAGTTTCCGGAGATGTATATCGAGTCTCCCGTCGAAGCGATCCCCGATACGAGGACGGAGCCGCCCGTTGCCGTCGAGGGAGGCGCGGGAAGATCGCGTCGCTCGCCGTCGTGCCAGTAACACGGTCCCTTGTCCTCCCACTCCGTGGTGCGGTACGTGCCGGCCACATAGACGGCTTCGCCGACGGAAACCATCGCGCTCACCTCGCACACGTGTCCCGTTGGGACCGGTAGAGCGCTCCGGACGCCCTCGATCCATACCGATCCCTCTCCGTCGCACACTCCGGCGAGGACGAGGCGATCGGCGTCGTCAGCGGCGATCGCCTCGATCGCCCCGCTCTCGCACGCGATATCGCGACGGATGGCGTCCTCCCAGTAGCAGGGGCGACCATCGTACGATCCGCCCACGTACACGACGCCGTTCGAGACGGTTACGGAGGTCGCCCGGACGTGGAACTCTCCGTCCGGTTCGTCGAGAACGGAGAGATCTCCACCGTTCCAATAAAACGCGGTCTGCCAACTTCCGTGATCACCGACAATATGGATCCGATGCTCCCCGGCAACGATATTTCCAACCGTATCCTGAGTACAACCTGCCAGTGACAAAAGGAGCACAATACACGCCGCTGCGGCGCTCGATGCGTTCGACCTCATCGTGATACCGCCCCCGCTATCCCGCCCGCACCGGTGAACGCCACGAAGGTACCTTGCCCGTCTCATGGAACGCTTTTGTCTCTTTCACCATGCGGCGTAGCCATAGCAGATGCAGAAACGGAAAGAGGTTGTACGCGAGAGCGACAACCAGAGTTATCGGATCACCACCTTCGCTGAGTACGGAGTATGCTATCGAGAGAGAAATCAACGGGTAGAACGCGATGAACAGATGAAAGAGCATCACAAGGAACTTGGCCGGTTGGCTCATACCGCGGTAGTACGAGGGGAAGAACCAATCGAGCGCTATGAACACTATCCGCTTCGCTCTGGAGAGTGAATAGAGATCGATCAAACCGGTTTCGAGTTCGTTGCCGCACCTGCGACACACAACTCTTCCCGGTCCGAATCGTCTCTTGCCACGCCTGATCGCATTCCCACAATGGGGACACGCCATATGAGACTCGGTCCACACTGCAATCGCCACGACATCCCCCTTTGGAACGGTTCGATAGATCGACGGCAATTCTCGGGGGAACGATATCGTCAGGAACATCCCATAAAGATGTGATTTCGGCTAGGGAACTCCCTTTTCCTTCAGGATAAACTCCTCCTTTGTGTTGACACCCATCTTTCGATAGATGTTTTTCACGTGCGATTGCACCGTGGAAAGGCTGATGTGCAACGTACCGGCGATCGATCGGTAACTCATGCCCTTGCACAGCAGATGTGCCACATCGGTCTCCCTGGGAGAGAGGGACGGAAAAGAACCGGAGAGATCCGCATCGATCGCCGCGAAACCTTTGCGAGCGTACGAGACAAAGAACAGACTCACCACGGAGAAGTTGAACGGGGTAAAGAGGAGTCGTTCCTCCTTGAAAACGTTCCAGAGGGGAGGGAAGAAGTACCGCACCAGATCGATCACAAAGCTGAGAGGAAAGAGGGCGATGATCACGATCGCCGCTCTGCGCATGATCGTTATTCTGATCTTCTCTTCAACGGTCCGAATCCGTGCGGTGAAGATCGCCGCTACGCAATAGAATACCGCGAACGCCTCGAGAATGAAGACGGTGTACGCGGGCACGTATCGGTATCCGCCGAAGTAGGGAATCGAGCCGTTGTATCGAAAAAGGAAAAACACGCTCGCACTGACAACGTAGTGTGTCGCCATCGCGTATCCGAGAACCGAAAAAATGGTGCCGACCCTTCTGTTCAGACACGTCGCGGGCTGGGAGTTGACGAACCCGGGAATCGTCACGATCAGAAAGGAGGTCGTGATCATCGCGCCCACCCTGAGCGCGTCGCCGAGGATCGGCGTATGCCAATTGATGTCGGCGACGAAATTGATGAACAGGTTTGTCACGATGACCACTTGCAGGTAGATCAAGCTCCACAGGTGGTTCTCCCGCCTCGTTTTGAGCTTATCGACGGTGACCACGAGCGATACGATGCATATGATGAGAGCAACGATCCAGTACGCCGTCCAGAGAACTCGCACGCTATGTGAAGGCGTCGGTAAACTTTCCATCGCTACACGGTTTTCTATCCATCGTAAATCATCGAGAAAGAAACGCGTAGGGAGTAAAACCATCAAAGGGTAACGGCGGGTTTCTCGCGATCGTCCACGGCAACGAACCGAGAACACATAGTTATCAGTTTTTACTGATTTTTCTGATTTGGTTGACATTTCCGTCGATCGTGTGTACCATTCCTGCATGAGTTGTTGCGAAGTGGATGCAATTGTCCAGGTTGACTCCCGGGGACAGATCGTTCTGCCCAAGGAAGTGCGGGCCAGGTTTGGCCTCGAAGAGGGGGGCAAACTCGCCCTGATCGTCATGAACGACGGCAACGCCCCGTGCTGCATCTCGCTGATGCCGGTGACTTCGCTCTCGGCACCGATCGAGTCGGTATTGCAACCCGTCTTTGGCGGAAAGGAGTAATCCATGTCAAAAAATGTTCGAGAAGTTGTTCGCGATCGCTATGCGGAGTACGCGACAAAGGGAAACTGCTGCGGCCCTTCCCGCGCACCGTCCAGTCGCACCGTGGGCTACGGTATTGAGGAGTTGAAAACCGTACCCGACGGCGCGGATCTGAACCTGGGCTGCGGGAATCCCACCGCTTTGGCGAGTATCCAGCCGGGAGAAACGGTGGTAGACCTCGGATCGGGAGGCGGCATCGACTGTTTCCTCGCGGCCCGCGCAGTAGGACCGAAAGGTCGCGTGATAGGTGTCGATATGACACCCCAGATGATCGACCGCGCCCGGGCCAACGCCGCGAAGGGCGTGACAGACGGGACGGGAGAGTTCGACAACGTCGAGTTTCGTCTTGGTGAGATCGAGCACCTGCCCGTCGCGGACGACACCGCGGATCTGATCATCTCCAACTGCGTGGTGAACCTCTCACCGGACAAGCCGCAGGTCTTTCGCGATGCCTTCCGCGTCCTGCGCCCCGGCGGAAGAATTGCCGTTTCGGACCTTGTCCTAACGCAGGAGCTTCCACCGGCGTTGCTGGAGAACACCGAACTCCTCACCGGGTGTATCGCCGGCGCGATGGTCGAAGGAAAGTACCTGGATGCGATCCGGGACGCGGGGTTTGCGGAGGTGTCGGTGGTGAGCCGGGGTGCCTACGTAACACCGGATCACGTGAGCGTGCTCGCCCGGGACGCCGGTGTTCTGGAAGCCGATGCCGCGGAAATTGCCGCGATCGTTGCATCGATAACGGTAGAGGCACGGAAACCGAAGTGACGTGCCGCCCGCGCCTGGAGACAACCCGGCGCGGGTCTCTCCAGGCGCTCGTTGCCGCGTCTTGCCGACCGAGTGGGAGCGCAACCTGTTCGAGAAATCGTCGTCCCTCAGGCCGACATCCGGGCACGACGCATGATGCGATGCGCCAGGAAGGTAAGCCACGGAGACGGCGTTTTCTTGTCGGCGAATGGCCACCCCTTCCAGGCGCGGTACATCGACGTTGCCGTGTAGCGACCGTTCTCGTCGGCAACCCCGGCGAGATGGGCCACCATTTCCAAAAACCTGGCGTCCCCGTGAACGAGCGGCAAACGGCACAATACGTCGAGGACGTGGAGGATGTCGTACCAGACAAAAGGAAACTTGATCTTGTGGAAATCGGTACCTACTCCGAACATGTAGTTCCGAACGGACCCCCGTCCGGCGTAGTGGTCCAACAGCGATTCCGCTGCGCGTCGTGTCGCGTCGCTTTCGCGGTACGCGTCGTGCTCAACCAGCGCCTTGAGGGCGTAGACGTTGGCAATCGGACACGGATCTGAACGCTTGCCGGGACCTTTGAACCTCCCGAGATGGGCGGCGGCGCGGCAACGATAGCCGTTGTCAACCGCCAAATCGGCCAAGTGGGAAAGGGCCCGTTCCACACGGGGGTCCTCGCCGTAGCCGAGCCGCACCAGAGTGACGAGTACGGTCGGCGCGTCGCAGGCGATCCACGTCCACTCGTCCTCTCCGCTTCCGCCAAATGCCTTTGGAACGTTGACTAGGCTCAGGAACGCGCCTTCGTCACTTTGACGTTGCAGCAGCGACTTCGCGATGTGGTCGAGGCCGCAGTCAACGGCGGTAAGGCCGAACTCGGTCAGCGTCGCAAGTGCATACAACGGATACGCCGCATCGTTGTGACGCGTTAACGGACGCCACGGATAGGGCGAGAGGAGTTCGACGAGGTCGTGTATCATCGGGTGGTCGATCAGTTCCCGTCGCGTCGCGGCCACTTCGGGATCCCCGGCGCCGCGCCCCTCGAGATCGACCAGCGTCCGGTACCGCGTCCACGGCTCATCACACCCCCGGAGGTATGTGACAACGTCCGTCACGTGTTTTTTAATGGAAGGTATATCTCGGTTTCGATCTCCTCCGGCGCCACCACGTCGGGGTCGTTGAGATAGAACTCGTACATAAACGTGTCCATCTGGCGCCCCATCGATTCGATCTCTTTCATCATCGAAACGTAGGTGTTTTCGAGCGTGTTGTAGGGGCCACGGTGTATTTCGACCGCGGCGGTACCCGCCGGCAGCGTGCCGAATCGGATTCGTTTATTTCCGTCTCCCGCAGATTCGACCGGGAAACCGATCTCAACGTCAAACGATTCGGTGTCCATCGAATAGTAGAGCGCGAAGGGCGGTCCCGCGACGGCACTCCCCTTCGCTTCGAGAAACGCGGCGATCTCTCCGTAGCACCTTCCCATGAGTTCCGGTAGCTCCGCCACGGTGGCCGTTTCACGAATTGCCACCATCGGACGTTCCGGTACCTGCCGTATCTCCATGTTTGCACCTCCTTGACGTGCCGTTGCGACATACCATTGTATCACTTTGCGAAGCGGAACGGCGGTGCGTATCTTCTACCTATTGCCATAACGGGAGGTGCAGGATGCCTGCAACAAAGACGGCACTCGTAGCGGGAGGATCCGGCGGAATCGGAGAGGGAATCGTGAAAACGCTGATTGCGGATGGCTTTGTCGTGTACGTCCCAACCCGCGCGGGCGACAACTCGGAGCGTTTGCAGGCCTTTGTGGACAATTCCGAATTGCTCAGACTCATCCCGGCAGACCTGTGCAGCGAAGGAGAGGTATCGGCGCTTCGAGATGAGATCGTCTCCGAGGCGAATTCGCTCGACGCGGTGGTTGTCTCCGTTGGATCTCGTTATTTCGGACACCGTTTGCACCGTATGCCCCGAACGGACTGGGACCGCAGCATCCAGGATAACCTGGCAACGCACTTCAACCTTCAACGGTCGTTCGTCGATCTGCTCAGATCTCAGGATACCGGCGTGTACATCACGCTGATCGGGCCGGAGTCGGAGAGCATTCACCCCGAAGAGGGAGTCGTTTCGATCATGGCCGGTGCCCAGAAGATGATGACGCGGGTCATCGCCCAGGAGGCTTTCGATTCAAACGTTCGAGTCCACACGGTGACCGCCCACACGTCTATCACGACGCGAAGCCGCGGGGAAAACGTCAATCCCGACTGGATTGCGGCAGAAGAGCTGGGGCGGTACGTTCTAGCGCTGATCAACGGCACTATTCCCGGATCGAACGACGTGATGCATGAGCTAAGAAATCAAAACCACGTGGATGCGTTGTTAAAGGCCGCTAGGGCGTAGAGACCTCGGCGATGAAGGCGCTCCATGTGTCGTTTGGTTGCCACACGGCGGTGACGTCCCGCCACGCGGTCTCGCGATCGACCCCACGCCGCAGGACTCGGTAGAGGTAGACAAAGACCGTGACCCGCATGTTTACCATGCAGTGCACCCAGACCCGTTCTCCGTCCAGAGATTCCATCACATCGGCAAAGAAGTCGAACTGCGGCGTTGTCGGGGCGTCCCACTCAACGGGGATGTGAACGTAGTTCAATCCCACCGCTGTTGCAAGCGCACCTTCGTCTGCAACGGCGCCTTCGGATGAGGGGAGTGCAAGGTTGATGAGTGTCGAGAATCCGGCCGCCGCGATACGGGGGATGTCCTCGCGGGACGGCTGACCGGATGTGGTGAGGGAAGAGTCTATCTCGAGACGGTTGGGTATCGTCCAGCCGGCGTCGTCGATAGATCTACCACCGATCGCGGCGGTTTTCCCGGGGCCTCGCTTCGTTCACTTTCAGGGTTCGTCCGTCGAGTTCGACGCCGTCCAGCGCTTCCTGCGCCTTCTGGGCCTCTTCGTCGGTTCCCATCTCTACAAAACCGAACCCGCGCGAACGACCGGTGTCACGGTCCGTAACGATGCTGGCCGAGAGCACGCTTCCGTGCTGTGAAAAATGCTCGCGAAGATCAAACTCTTCCGTCTTGAAGCTCAGGTTACCTACATACAACTTGTTTCCCATTCCAATTCTCCTTCGACCCCGATTCGCCTCGCCGTGTCTGTCGCGGAACCCGAATAGGATGGGAACAGAAACGCAATACCGAATACTGACTGGTCGCGCGAATCCTACGGCATGGGGCGGGTCGCGTCAAGCGCAGTTGCCGATGTTTGTTGCATCTTCTCGTAGCCATAGACTGCCAGGGTTCTTTTAAGGCACTAAAAAACATTTATTTCATTTAGTTCATTCCCCATGCCGCTCCTATACTGGTTCTACCGATTCATAGAGAAGAACAGGAGCAAGGATGATTCGAGAGGGATTGGTGTTGATGGTGGTGGGGATGGTCACGGTGTTCGCGTTTTTGACGGCGCTTGTGGGGTCCCTGTCGCTGATGGCGGGAGTGTTTCGACGATTCGCAGGCGATACGCCCGGTACGGAGGACACCGTTGCGCGTGATTGTGCGGCCGTGGCCGCCTCGTTTGCGTACCATCTGCGCCGGAGAGG
>JANQHT010000123.1 GCA_028282545.1 Spirochaetales bacterium | reverse complement strand
AACGCCAGATCCGGCCCAAAATGGCCGTCCATAACGTCCAGGTGGATCCAGTCGCCGCCGGCGGATGCGATACGTTGTATGCCGCCGGCGATGTCCGCGAAGTCGGCAGAGAGAATCGATGGAGCGGTCAGCAACTGTCGTTCACGCACGCGTCCATGATACCGCACAGGAATGAGTTGCGCAAAGGCGCGCCTCGGCGGCCGTGGCAGCAATTGTCAGTATGGACGGAGGGTGACGAGCCCTCCACAATGTGAACTACTGCGGCCCTGCGCGCGCGTTGACCTTTCTCGGTTCGCCGGTATAATAGAAGGTCGCAGTGAGAAAAACGGTGCCCCTTTGGACATGTCGCAGACCACCAGTTCGCTAGACACACTCTTGCAACAGGCCTTTGCGGAAATTTCCGGGCATCACCTTTCCACGGCGTCGGACACGCTCGAAGAGGCCTTGGCTATAGATTTCGACAGTTACGACGTTGTGACGAGTCTGAAATACGTCAATTTCTGGCTCGATCGGCAGTCAAACGCCGACACAATGACGGAGCCTTTTGCCCGGGGCGAATACTACCTGGCCCAATGGCACGCATTTCAGGGTTTTGTTGCCCGGATTGGTGAGACGGTTGAGCCGGCGATTCACGCGTTGCGGCAGTTCGTCTTTCGAGAGGCTTTGCGCCAGTATCGAGAGGTGTACCAGGAGCGCACCAACCGGGACCCCGAGCTGCTTGTCCGAATCGGTCGTTGTTACAAGGGTACCGGCGAATATGATCGCGCCCTGAAGTTCATTCGGGCAGCCAGCGGGGAACGGTCCGAAAATCCGGAGATCCTTGCGGAACTGGCCGATGTGCTTGCGCTCACGAACGAGACGGCGAAGGCCAAGGCGTTCTTTCGGGAGGCGTTTTTCCTTGGGCCGGAGACGATCCGTGTGGATCGCCTCGAGTCGGAGATGATCCGGCGGCTTGTAGCGGCGGTGGAACGCGCCGGGCACACCGGTCCCGTTCGAAACGAGTGGATTCCGGTGTTCGGCGTACTCTACGGCGTTCTGACGGTGAAGCGTGAACTGCGATCGATAGAGTTTGGTCGCCTGAAACAGGCGATCTACGTGTTGGAACGGGAACTACGGGAGGGGACGGGAGACGCAGCCATTCTGGTACCTCGATTGATCAACAGGTATTTCTGGCTGCTGGATCACTTTGCCGCGTCGGGGGAACCCCAGGACAAATCGGACGAAGTGTTGCTGAAAATTCGGAGTATTGATGCAGATGTCTACCACGAGTACACCAAGTGAACTGGTCGCCCAGGTACAGGAACTTCTCAACGAAGAGAAGTGGACACGGGCGACATTAAACAACTACACCGTCGCGAGTCTCGATGAACTCGATCAGACCATCACCGCCATCGAGGCGAACGGCCTCCAACAGGAGGTGCTCGACGTCTGCGAGGAACACCTCCACCATACAAAGAATAGTATTATTGCACTCTTTATCTCCGGTGTGCTCAATCTTTCCCGTCAATCGGTGGACGATGCGAACCTGATCCATCTCACGAAGATCTTCACGGATAATCACAAGTGGAACATCGTTGAGTTCCTTGCCGCTCGCATTCTCGATTTTGGTGAGAACCGCTTTGCCCTGCGCATACTGGCCGACGTATACGACTCGGAAAACCAGACGGAAAAACTCCACGACGTATGGGAACGGCTCATCCGTGTCGACTTCGAAGAGGCCGACATCGTCCGGCAGTTGGCTCTCCTCCGCGAGGAAACGGGCCGGACCGACGCCGCCGTTGAGTACTACAAAAAAGCGCTTCACCGCTACGTATCCAAGAAGAGTTTTTCCAACGTGAAAGAGGTGTGGCAGAAGCTCATAGAACTCGCGCCGGAGGAGACGGAGTTCTTCTACCACGCGGAAAGCAAGATTGCCCGTTCGATCAGTACGGAACGAGCCGTACAGCTCCTCGAGGACTACTATCCCTACTTCGTGGAGAACGAAGAATGGGACCAGGCGATCGAAGTATTAAAGCGCGTATTAAACTACGATTCGAAAAACGAATGGGCCAGGAAGGAGATAACGGACTGCTTTCAGCAGAAACACGCCGACCACAGCAACCTGGACGAGTACATCCGCATTTCGAACCTCAGCCAGGATTGGCGTCCCGTTCACGACGCCATCGCCGACTTCGAGAAGCACATCTCCTTCGACACGGGCAACTTTGTTCATCATCGAACGTGGGGAGTGGGACGGATCAGGAGCATCAAGGGCGACGAGATCACGATCGATTTTGCCAAGAAACGCGGTCACGAAATGTCGCTCAAGATGGCCGTAAACGCACTGGACGTCCTGGCCAAAGATCATATCTGGGTACTTCGGGCGGTCTGGAAGACGGAGAAACTCCGCACGCTTGTAAAGAAGAACATCGTCTGGACCCTGAAGACGGTCATTCGCAGTCTTGGAAACGCCGCGGACATGAAGAAAATCAAGGGGGAACTCGTACCGGCCATCCTCAAGCAGAGCGAGTGGTCCTCGTGGAGTACCAAGGCGCGGTCGATTCTCAAAACCAACCCCGATTTTGGTACCCTCACCGATCGTCTGGACCACTTCGTGGTACGTGACCAGCCGATCACCTTTGAAGAGAAAACATTCAACAAGTTCAAGGCGCAGACCAGTTTTTTTGATCGTGTGAAAACGCTGGAGGAGTTCCTCGCGTACGTGGAGGACGAAGCGGGAGACGGGATCGACTCCGAGTTCTTCCGGGAGATGTTCGAGTATTTCGCCGGTTTTGTCCGGAACGCGAGCACCGTTACGGAGCATACCGTGTCGAGCCTGCTGGTGGTCTCGGACGTGGTTTCACGGTTCCCCTTCCTGCGGCAGGATCTTGAACTGGACTTCAAACGGCTCTACGAGCACATCGAAAACGTGGAAGAGCTGTTTGTACAAATCGATAGCAGCGATCTTCGAAAGCGCTTTCTGTCGTCGGTCCGGGCGGTGGACCGCGAATGGGGCGACACGTACGTTCGGCTCCTTCCGCATCACCTTTCCCGGGACGCCCTGGTGGAGTTGGAGAAGCACGGCCGGCGCGACCTGCTTCTGAAGTTTGTCTCCCAGACCCACGAAAACTACCGCGATTTCCGCGAGCCCTTTGTGTGGGCCGTACGTAACTGCAGTGACGACCCGTGGTTTGACGAGATCGGTCTCACGCTCGAGAAGCGCCTCATCGCGATGATTCACATCTGCGACCTGACATTTCGCGAGATCGACAACCGGAAAGAGGTCAGCGCGAACCGGAAAATCAACAAGCAGGTGCAGACGTGGCTCTTCCGGGACGGCAACCTTTCGGAGTACATAAAGACGGCTGACCGGGACTCGGTGGCGCGCCTCTTTACCCTGGTGAGTGATGTGAAGGACCTCGATCCGAAGACGCTGCTCGAACTCAGAGAACTCGTGGTTGAGCGCTTTCCCGATTACCATTTCCACGGAGAAGAGGAAGCGTCGGTCGTGGCCACCCGAGGGTTCTTCACCTGTGAATCCTCGTATGAGGCTAAGCAGAAAGAGTACACGCATCTGCAGCGGGTGGAAGTACCGGATAACACCAAAGAGATCGAGAAGGCGGTTGCCTACGGTGACCTGAGCGAGAACGCGGAGTACAAGGCGGCCAAGGAGCGACAGGACTCGTTGAACAATCGCGCCGCCCGCCTCAAGCTGGAGCTGAGCCAAGCGCGTATTGTCAAACAGGACGAGATCGAAACGGACCGCGTTCAGTTCGGTACGATCGTCGAACTCTCGGACCTCGAAAACAACGGCGACTCGCTCCGGTACACGATCCTGGGACCGTGGGAGTCAAATCCCGAGGCGGACGTCATCTCGTATCAGACACCCCTGGGGAACAAGCTCTACAACAGTGCCGTCGGCGACGAACTCGATTTCGAGATCAACGAAAAACGGCACCACTTCGTTGTCAAGGGGATCGAAGCAGCGGACCTTTCGGCGGCGGGATAACCCCGCCGCACCCAGCGGAATTCCATTCCGCGACACCCAGCGGGATGGGAATCCCGCGATCTACATTTTCTCCAGCACGCGTAGCGCCGCGTTGCGCACCGCCCGATGGTTCCCCTCTTCCGCGCGCGCCTCAATTTCTCCCTTCAATGACGCTATTCCCGCACCGCCCGCACCGCGTATGGCGTAGATCTGCAGGATGAAATTGCGGTGCCCCAGGAGCCGCTCGTACAGGGGCTGGAACGCCCCTGCCGGATGAATCGAGATGATCTTCCCCACTCCATCGAGGAGCGTACTGCGGTCCTTATCCCACTCGGCGACGAGGATTTCTTCGAGGATCGGGAGGGCTCTGCGGGGATCGTACTGCACCAATTCATCGAGCAGTGCCAACCGTTCCGTCTCCGGGGTTCGGGATTGTTCCGCCCGCTCGACGATGGCTTCCCAACCGTCGGCCGCGTCGATCGCTACGAGCGTTTTCATCGCCGCGAGCCGAACCGGTTCCTCCGGGTCACGGCGCAGTTTATACGTGACGATAGGAACGGCGTCGACGCTCTTCCGTTCACCGATAGCCTCCAGCGCCGCGGTTCGGACGCGCCAGAAATCGTCCCGGAGCGCCGCCAGGAGCGCGCCGTCAATCTCGTCTCCTTCGAACTTCGTTAGAGCCGACACGGCGTAGGCGCGCGTAGTCGCGTCGGAGGCGTCCATCTGGCGCATGATGATCGGGACCGCCCGTTCGTCTCCCAGGCGTCCCAGGGTGTCGATCGCGTAGCGTTCGATCATTGAAGACGCCTCCTCCTCCGGATCGAGCAGCGACACGACAAAATCAAAGGAGTCCCTATCGCCCAGGTCCCCGAGGGCGAGAAGGATCTCCGCGCGGATATCCTCATTTGCGTCGAGATCATCGTAAAGATCGGTAAAAAACGACGGCTCCTCGCCGCCGGCGGCAAGGTAGCGTATCGCGGCGGTTGCGACGAGCGGCAGTTCGTCTTCACCGGCGATTGTTCGAACCAGATCGCGACCATCCGCGTCCGGTTCGTGTCCCGTCTCCTGAAGGTAGCCGAGGAGTCGCCGGGCCAGACGGCTCTCGATCAGATCGTAGTCTTCCAGGAGTTGTAGCGCGTGGACGTGGCCGCCGCCGTCTTCGAACTCCTCCAGGTAGTCCAGCGCGGCGATACGAACGTCGGTGTCCACGCTTCGTTCGAAAACGGCGATGACTTCCTCCGATAGCTGGTCAATCCCCTGCTCCGTGAGGCTTGGAATCAGGTCCTGTAGTTCGGAGTTGATGCCGAACATGAGCGTCGCCCGCCACTCCTCGAGCTCCGAAACCGCCTCTTCACCGTCCTCGTCGGAAGACTGCGCCGGAAGCGCAACCGGAGCAAGAAACGAGACGACGAGAAACAGAAACATGACGGAACGGCGCACGGTTACCCCCTGCGCTGCATGATAGCACGGAGGCGGTATCCGAACAGGGCGTAGACCGCGACAACGCTCACCAGTGCCGGAAACGAAATCCCGATCAGGATTGCGAATGCGCGCCAGGACGATCCGTCCAGCCACCAACCGGTTACGCCGGCTGTACCCAGCGTGAACCGTGCCAATACCACGAAGGCCACAGCGCATCCCGTGGCGGCGGCCGCCGCTGCAGCCGGTTTTATGAGACTCCGGGGCGACAATGACTGGAGCCTGCGCCGGGCGGCGGTGAAAAGCATCACGGAGCCGAAAGTAAAGGCAACCGTGTTCGCCCAGGCAAGCCCGGCAACCTGAAGACGCGTCTCCTTCAAATAGAGGGACAATGCGACGTCCAGAACGACAACGATCGCCGTCGTGACGAGCGGGGTCCGATAGTCACCTAACGCGTAGAAGAGACGCTGCAGGAACGTGTACGCCCCCACGCTGAACAGTCCCCAGGCGTACCCGGTGAGAACCCGTGCCGTCAGGGCGGTGTTTGTCGCGGTAAAGGCGCCCCGTTGCAGGGCAACGGCGATGATTTCGTCGCCCAGGACCACAAGGCCGATCCCGCTCGGCACGAGCAGCAGGAGGAGGGAGGCCAATCCCTGCCCCACCGTCCCGGCAACCGCGAGGTCGTCGGAGACGCCGCTCTGGGCACTCATCCTGGGGAACAGCACGGTTGTGACGGAAGCGCTGAAGACACCGAAGGGAAGCTGCCAGAAGACAAGCGCATTGGTGAGAGCCGAGCCGCTGCCGTCGGGCAGCGCACTGGCAAAAAAGAGGGCGATCTGCTGGTTGATGGTGAAGATGCTCGCCGTCGCGATGACGGGACCCCATCGTCTCATGACCGTACGAAAGAGCGGATCCAAGAACGCAAAGGCGGGAAGCAGCCCGTATCCCTCCTTACGGATCCGGGGCACCTGCAGCACGATCTGGAGAATCCCGCCGGTCAACACACCCACGACCATTGCGAATATACCCATCGATCTATGGAGAAGCAGAATCGACGTTATCACTGAGACCGAAAAAAAAAGCGGTGCAAGGGCGGGCGTGAGAAACACCGAGTTCGCGTTGAGCGTTCCCATGCAGACCGCTGCAATCGCAACGAGCAGGAGGTAGTTGATGAGAAACCGAAAGAGACGCGCCGCGAGTTCCTGGCGCTCCGGGTCGGGGAAATCGAGGATCAGACGGACTACCCCGGGGGCCCAGAGAACACACAGGAGCAGCAGCGGAACGAGAATCACCAGTTGCAGGCCGATGAGGTTCCGGAAGAGGTCGCGCCGCTCCCGGTTCTGCGTCATGACGGGGATAAACGCCGACGAGAGTGCCCCCTCCGCCAGGAGTTTGCGCAGATTGTTGGGGATCGTGAACACTACGTTTAGTACATCCGCGTCGCCGGAAGCGCCGAAGATGGCACCCACCACGGCGATACGAACGAATCCGAGTACCCGCGATGCGAGGGTGGAGGCCATGACCGCCGCAGCGGAGCGGGAAGAGCCGGCGCTCAACGTTCGTCCCCGTTTGGGCGGAATCCCTCAAGAACGGCGCGCTTGAACGCCTCGAAGGTGCCGTTTCCGATAGCGCGTCGCGCCTCTTCCACGAGCCATGCAAGAAACATCAGGTTGTGTCGTGTGGCGAGTATCGGGCCCAGCATCTCCCGCGCCTTGAAAAGGTGATGAAGGTATCCGAGCGAGTAGGATGTTCCGCCGAACGAGTCGAGATCGGGATCGGGCGGAGATTCCTCCCGTTTCCAGCGAGCGTTCCTGATATTGATACGTCCCTTCCTCGTAAGGAGTGTACCGTTTCTGCCGGCCCGGGTCGGAAAGACGCAGTCGAACATGTCGACGCCGTGCTCGATCGCCGCCAGGATATACTCCGGCGTTCCGATACCCATCACGTACCGGGGAACACCGCGCGGTACGTGTTCCATCGTTGCCGCCAGCGTATCCACAAAGAGGGAAAAGGGCTCCCCAACGCTGAGACCGCCTATCGCCAGGCCGGGAAGCTGGTGTTCCAGGAGCGTTTCAACGCTCTGCCGGCGTAGGTCGGGAAAGAAGTTACCCTGCACTATCGGGAAGAGGTGTCCCTGGTAGTCACCGTGTTGCCGCCACCGTTGAACGGCCCGGGCGGCCCAGTGGTGGGTGATATCCATGGCGTTTTGCGCTTCCTCGCGGGAGATATCGGGGCCCGTGCACACGTCCAGGGCCATCTGGATATCGCTTCCGATCACCGTCTGGATGTCGACAACGGATTCCGGGGTGAGCGAATGGGTCGAACCATCGAGGTGTGACTGGAATCGCACGCCTTCGTCCGTGACGGTACGCATGTGGGCCAAGCTGAATACCTGGAAACCGCCGGAATCGGTGAGGATATTGTGATTCCAGCCCGCGAAGCGGTGGAGCCCGCCGAAGGCCGCCAGCGTCTCGGTCCCCGGTCGCAGGTAGAGATGGTAGGTGTTTCCGAGAATCAAGCGGAAGCCCGTCTGGTGAAGGGTACTTAGTTCGATCGCCTTCACCGTTCCCGCGGTACCCACCGGCATAAAGACCGGAGTGACCACCTCTCCCCGGGGAAGCTCGAGGCGGCCGGTGCGAGCCCGTCCGTCCCGGGAGGTTTCGGAAAAGATGGAATGGTTCACTACGTCCTCGCCCGGGCAAAGAGGTACACCCCCAGGGCGGTGAAGAGCGCTACGCCTACCCACGCCCCGAGGATCGGAGGGATCAACCCGTCCGCCGCGACAATACCGGCGATCATGTCGGTAACGTAGTACACCACTGCGATGACCAGCGACACGAGGAGACTCATCAGGAGGATGTTCCGCTTGAAACGGCCGCCCACGGCGGAGGAGATGAATATCACCACAAAGGGCGTAAGGCTGAACGAAAACCGGCCGTGAAGGTCCGTCAGCGGTTTGCGGTACTCCAGTCCCGCTGTTTGGAGCTCCCGAATCCACGCGCGCGCTTCAGTAACCGGTAGTTCGTCCATGTCCTGGGCGACTCGCTGGAAGCTCCGCGGCCGGGTGGTCAGCTCCGGGAAGAGCCGGCGCGGGAACGTCTCCGTCTGCATGGTACCGTCGGAATCGATCGAATAGCGCGTTCCCCCGTGCAGCAGCCAGGCGGTACCGTCCCAACTGGCAAGGTCGGTGTCGATACGGCCGGCGAAGGTCCCGTCGCTGTTGCGCTCGATCACCAGGAGTCCCGCCAGCTGTTTGCGCACGTCATTGT
Organism: Spirochaetales bacterium; assembly: GCA_028282545.1. GTDB lineage: Bacteria > Spirochaetota > Spirochaetia > DSM-27196 > Alkalispirochaetaceae > JANQHT01. The sequence continues at coordinate 13,416 of JANQHT010000123.1, read as the reverse complement.
AGTACTCGGCGGAATAGATAAATCGACCGTCCGGCGAGCGAACGGTCACCTTTGTGTTGCTGAAGGAACGGGTGATGTTGAGGAGAGTCCGGGAGAGCTCGTTTTTGCGCGCGAAGGTGTCGATGACAAGGCGTTCCTGGAAAACGAAGAGCGCCGGTCCTAACAGGAGGCTGATCACGATAAGGGGGGCAACAAACCGCCGCAGTGAAACGCCGGAGCCGAATATCGCGATCAGTTCGTTGTTCGCGTAGAGGGAGCCCAGGGCGAACCCAACGGCAAAGAGGAGCGCCACGGGCAACGCATAGACGATCGCTCGTGGAACGAACAGGAGTTGTACGGTGAAGATATCGCGGAGGGGCACTTCGAGGTTCAGGTAGCGCACCAGATTGGCGAAGAGGTCCACCAGTTCAATGAGGAGCACAAAAAACGAAAGCGCCAGAACAAACACCGGGACAAAGGCGCGGATCAGCATCCGATCGAGCGTGTTCACCGGCGGAACCTCTCGACAAACACGACCAGACCCGCCATGAGGAACACCACGTTGGGAAGCCACATCGCCAGGGCCGGGGGAACGTTGGGGCGCTGCGTCCCGAAGGTCTGTCCGCCGATCAACAACGCCCAGTACACCGTTGAAATAAGAAGCCCCAGGCCGAAGCCGACGGAACGACCGCTCCGTCGTGAATAGAGCCCCAGCGGAAAGGCGAGCACGACGAAGCTGACCGCCGCAAAGGGGATCGAGTACTTCTTGTGGTACTCGAGCCGATAGATCTGAAGGCTCCGGTCCGTGGGAGGGCTCTCTTCCAGGGAGCGCCGCTGGGCGAGGGGGCGCAGAAAGTCCTCCGGCGGCGCTCCCGAGACAACCGGCGCCAGGAGCATCGCCTCTGCCTGTGCGGTCAGTGACGCCAAGCGTCGCGCGTGCTGCCGGAGGCGCGGCGCAAAGAGCGTCTCCTTCTCGCCGATGACGTCGCGAACCGCCCGGGCGCTCATTTCCCTGGGCCCGGGGCTGCGAATCGCGATGGTGATGTCCTGCAGGAGGATGTTGTACACGAGGCGCTCCGCCCGGACCAGGTGGTACTCGTCTTCGTTGACGTGGGTGTGGCTCGTTACGTTGCGCAGGTCCAGGGAGATAACGTTCTCGTCGCTCTGGGTATCGAGCAGCGCCTCGTCGGCAACGATCACGCGCCTGTCACCCTGGGTATCGGAGTCGATGATGACGAAATTGTCGAGTCGCCCCGGCTCCAAGGCACCGGTAATGAGGACGTCGTCACGGTACCGTTTGACTGAGTATGGATCGAGTTCGAGTGCCGGGTTGCTGTAGAGGAGCTGCCGATAGAGTTTACCGAAGTTGAGCGTTCCCAAGGGAAGCAGGAAATCGTTGACGGTGAACGAAAGGAACGCGAGCAGAATCGCCGGCAGGAGCACGGGCAGAAAGAGGCGGCGAATCGGAAACCCCAGGGCCTGCATCGCGACTATCTCGTTGTCCGATGAGAGGCGCCCCACGGCCATGAGCGCTCCCACGAGCGTCGCGAACGGTACCGAGAGCGCCACGATCGAGGGGAGCGAAAAAACGATCAGTCGCAAAACGTCTATCAGGGAGACGTCTTTCTGCAGGATGTCCTCGGCGAGTAGGAGAAGCTGGTTAATGAAGAACATAAAGAAGAAAAACGCGAAGGAAACAAGAAACGAGAGCAAAAACTCCTGCGTGATGTAGCGATACAGGTGAAACGCCCGGGGGGAGGTGGATCTACTGTACACCGGTGGAACCGAACCCGCTCTCTCCCCGTTCGCTACCTTTGAGCGCATCGGTGGGGAGAAACCGCGCGCGCACTACCGGCGCAATGACAAGCTGGGCGATCCTCATGGCCGGTTCTACCGTAAAGGGGAGTTCGCCCAAGTTGATGACCGGGCACACGATCTCACCGCGATAGTCGCTGTCGATCGTCCCCGGTGCGTTCACCAGAGTGATGCCGCTTCTCAGGGAGAGGCCGGAGCGGGGTCGAACCTGTCCCTCGTAGCCGGGAGGAATCTCGACGCGGACGCCCGTAGGGATGCCGCGCCGTTCGCCCGGTTGCAGCGTCACCGGAGCCTCCAGGCGTGCACAAAGGTCCGCCCCGGCGGCGCCCGCGGAGGCGTAGCGTGGGATCAGGTCCGAAGGCGCAACGATTCGGACCGTTATGAGCGCCTCCGTGCTACCGGGGTCCCCTGCTCCGGTGGCCACCACGATCTCTCCGTCCGCCGCGGTCTCCGCGATCTCCCCGGGGCGCACCGCGATCTCCACCGCCGGCCCCTCCGGAGGGGCGGTCGTCCTCATAGATGAGGCTGAGATTGACGCGATCCATTTTATCGATCTCGATGATCTTTACCGGTACTTCCTGGCCCATCGAGAGGATATCGGTAACCTCGTTCACCCGGTGCGGAGCCATCTTGCTGATATGGCAGAGGCCTTCCCGTCCCGGGAGGAACTCGATAAACGCACCGAAATCGGTGATCCGCTTGACGACACCGGGGTAGACCTTCCCAATTTCCGGCTCCTCCAGGAGTTGGAGAAAACTCGCCTTGGCCGACTCCGCCGCCGACTTGATCTTGGAGTAGACCGTCACCGTGCCGTCGTCCTCGAAATTCACGTCCACGTCGAACTTCTCCGAGATCGCCTTGACCGTCTTCCCACCGCCGCCGATGAGCAATCCGATCTGATCGGGGTCCACCTTGAACGAGATAATCCGCGGAGCAAACTCCGACAGGTCTTCCCGGGGCGTGGAAATCGCATCGTTCATGATTTCAAGAATCTTCATCCGCCCCCGGCGAGCCTGTTCAAGGGCCGTCTTCATGATGTCCCGGGTGACGTTTTTGATCTTGATGTCCATCTGAAAGGCGGTGATTCCCTCTTCCGTACCGGTGACCTTGAAGTCCATGTCTCCCAGGTGGTCCTCTTCGCCCAGAATATCGCTCAGGACAACCGTCCGGTCACCTTCCTGAACAAGCCCCATGGCGATACCGGCAACGGGCGTGCGTACGGGTATACCCGCATCCATCATTGCCAGCGACCCGCTGCACACGGTGGCCATCGACGAGGAACCGTTGCTTTCAAGGATCTCGCTTACCAGGCGCAGCGTATAGGGAAAGGTATCCTTGGGAGGAACCACGCTCGAAAGCGCGCGCCAGGCGAGGTGGCCGTGACCGATTTCGCGCCGCCCCGTCCCGAGCCGTCCCGTTTCACCGACGGAAAAGGGCGGAAAGTTGTAGTGCAGCATGAAGTTCACCCGGCGGTCGCCGTCGATGTCGTCCATGATCTGCTCGTCCTTGATCGTTCCAAGCGTTGCTACGCCCAGGGACTGCGTTTCACCCCGCGTGAAGAGTGCGGAACCGTGGGTTCGCGGAAGTACACCGATTTCGCACGTAATCGGACGGATATCTTCCGGCCCGCGTCCGTCGGTCCGCACCTTTTGTTCCACAATCGACTTCCGAACGATCTCCTGTTCGATCGTTCCCAGCAGGTTTGAGAGCTTCTTGAGATCCTCTTCCTCGGGGAAGTCCTCGGCGTAGTGATCCTTCACCTCGCTTTTGACCGCCTTGATCGCAGCGCACCGTTCGAACTTGCCCTTCACAAAACACGCTTCCGACAGCTTGGGTTCCGCGAAGGCGCGAATCTCCGCCTCCTTGGCGACGGTGTTGTCAACATCGACCAGAGGCAGTTTCTCTTTGCCAGCGACGTCCCGGAGCTTGTCCTGTACCTCGCAGAGTTTCAAAATGACGTCCCGGGCCAGGTCTATCGCCTCGATCATGATCTCTTCGCTCACTTCGTTGGCGCCGCCCTCTACCATGGTGATCCCGTCGTGCGTTCCCGCAACGACAATCTCCAGCGTCGAGGCGGCGATCTGGTCAAAGGTCGGGTTTACCAGAAGTTCCCCGTCAACCTGGCAGATTCGAACGGCCCCCACGGGCCCGTCGAATGGAATGTCGCTCACGTGAACCGCCGCACTGGCGGCAACCATGGCGACAACGTCCGGCGGGTTGATCTGGTCCGTGCTCAAGGTGGTGGGGATGATCTGCATCTCCCGCATAAAGGTCTTGGAAAAGAGGGGCCGCATGGGCCGGTCGATAAGCCGCGAGACGAGAATCTCCTTGTCCTTGGGGCGCGTTTCGCGTTTGATAAAACCGCCAGGAATTTTCCCGGCGGCGTAGTACTTCTCGTTGTATTCCACCTGGAGTGGAACAAAGTCGATGCCTTCCCGGGGATCGTCGGCGCAGGTCGCCGTTGCCAGTACGGAGCTACCGCCGAAACGAGCGTACACGGCGCCATTGGCCTGTTTGGCCATTCTTCCAGTCTCCAGGTAGAGTTCTTCGCCTCCGACCTCGATTGTCAATGAGTTCATCATGGTGTTCCTTTACTTGCGGAGGCCGAGCTTCGCGATGAGTTCGCGGTATCCTTCCAGATCCGTGCGGCGCATATACCGCAGCAGGCGTCGGCGCGCGCCGACCATCTTGAGTAGTCCGCGACGGGAGTGGTGGTCCTTTTTGTGTGTTTTCAGGTGTTCCGTGAGCTGCTGGATTTCTCGGGTCAACAGCGCCACCTGAACGCGCGTGTCGCCCGTGTCTTTGTCGTCTTTGCCGAACTCCTTTACGATCTCCGCCTTCTGTTCAGCTGTCAGTGCCATTCCTTTTTTCTCCTTACGTCAAAGGGCTTTTTCGAATTCAACCGTATGCCAGCGATCCCCGGAAACGTTCCAGGCTATCCGACCGCCATCGCCTACTCGCACGGTGCCGTTTGATTCCTCGGTTTTTCCTATGAAGCGCGCCTGATACGCGCCGTTGGCGGGAAGAACCTGGGTGGCGTCCGCAAGTGACGCCGGCAGAGCACCGGCAACCCGATACGCGTACGGGCGTCCCAGTAATCGGGCAGCCGCCTCTATCCGGCCGCTGCGAACGTAGTGGCGGATGCGGGAACTGCTGATCGGCTCACCATTATCTTTGAGCGCCGGTACGATGTCAACCCGAATCCTCCGGTGCTCCAGCATCTGCGCCATCTCCGTTCCGCCTGTATCGCGGCCCCGTCCAAGGTGGAAATCGAATCCCACTACTACGTGCTGCACCGGCGCCACGCGTTCCATAAAGGCGTTGACGAAGGTGACCCCGTCCAACTGCGCAAAAGCCGATGAAAAGTCGATCACAACGGCGGACCGTACGCCCGCTTCTTCAAAGAGGCGGAGCCGTTCGTCCAGCGTCGAAAGGTCCCCGAGGAACGAATCGGGCCTCGTAACCGCGGCCGGATTGGTTGCGAAGGTCAGGACCGTCGGGTGACCACCGTCTGCAACGACGCGATCCAGGAGCGCCCGATGACCGCGGTGGACGCCGTCGAACACACCAATCGCCACGGACAACGGCTCTCCATCGATTCGGCCGCCAATCGCCACGGGGTCCTCCGGTTGGCTCCATCGAGTCGTCGTCATAGACGCCCCAGGACCCACCGGTACCGCCATCGGCCGGTAGCGAATGCGGCGATGGCAACCGGTGCGCCGCTCTCGGAGAGAAGGACGTAGTCGCCCTCCGGTTGCGGGGGAAGTTCGAGTGCCGCGATAGGAACGCCCCTGTACGCAGCCTCCGCCTGCCGTTCCGAGAGGTGGATCGGGCGCACCCCCGGCATGTGTGGAACGATCTCCCCGATCGGGAGCAACAGGGGCACCGGCCCCTCCTCTTCCAGTGACGTCGCATTGTCCACGTGAAAGGGCCCCACGGCGACGCGTCGTAGGTGCGTCAGGTGCGCAACGGTTCCGAGGCGGCCGGCGATATCCCGGGCCAGGGAGCGGACGTACGTTCCCGATCCGCACGTGAGGGAGAGTTCGTAGTCCCGCGTGTCGATCGGCGCCATCGTGGCAGCAGAGACGACAACGCGCCGCGCCGCCACGGTCGGAACCCCACCCCGCCGTGCTACACGGTAGGCGCGTTCCCCTGCCACCTTCACGGCGGAGTACGCCGGGGGCACCTGCTCGATCTCTCCGGTGAACTCCGACAGAATACGGTCAACATCGGTCGGATCGGGAAGCGGGCCCGTTTCTACCACCGTCCCTTCCGGATCAAGCGTATCGGTGGCCTCCCCGAAACGAACCGTTGCTTCGTATCTCTTCTCCAGGGGCAGGAGCCACTGGGCGAGGCGCGTTGCCCTTCCAACCAGCACGACCATCAATCCCGTGGCAAAGGGGTCCAGCGTCCCGGTATGGCCGATCTTTCGTGTGGCAAAGAGGCGTTTCGCCGGTGCAAGCGCGCGAAAGGAGCTTACACCCCGAGGTTTGTCGAGAAGAAAGAGACCGTCACTCATCGTCCGGGATGTGCAACTCGTTGATTTTCCGAATAACGTCGTGACCCTCTTCGATACTGTGGTCGGCTACAAAATAGAGCCGCGGTGTGGACCGCAGGCGAATCGCTTTCCCCAGGCGCGATTGCAGATATCCCGCGGCCGAGTTGAAACCCTCTACCGCGCGATCCAGCGTGGCGTGGTCGAGAAACGATGAGACGCCGACCCGCGCCGAGGCGCCGTCGCGGGCTACACGGCAGTAACTGAACGAGTAGAACGAATTCACGCGAGGGTCCTTGATCTCGCCCCGTAAGAGGAGATCACTCAACTCCTCCACGATTCGATGGGCGAGCCGCTCACGGCGCATCTCGTCCATGGGTTACGATTGCTCGGCGACGTCGCTCAACTTCTTGGCAACCTCTTTGACCAGGTAGATTTCGAACTCGTCGCCGACTTCGATATCCTGGTAGTTCTGGATGCCGATACCGCATTCGTAGCCCGTTTCAACCTCACGGACGTCTTCCTTGAAGCGCTTTAAGCTATCGATCTTGCCTTCGTGGATCTGGACGCCGTCCCGGAAGACGCGGATGTTTCCGGCGCGCGTAACCTTTCCGTCGGTTACGTAACAGCCTGCGATCACGCCGATCTTTGGTACCCGAAAGGTGTCGCGCACAGCGACGGAACCGATCGTCTCCTCCTGGAGATCCGGCGCCAGCATGCCCTCCATTGCCGACCGTATATCGGCAACGGCGTCGTAGATCACGTTGTACTTGCGGATTTCCACCTTTTCCTGTTCAGCTACCGCCAGGGCTCTGGGGGTGGGCCGAACGTGAAAACCGACCACGATAGCGTTGGACCCCGCCGCAAGAACGACGTCCCGCTCGTTGATGGCGCCGGCGGAACTGTGAATCGAGACCAACCGTACTTCCGGCGTACTCATCCGTTCGAGGGCATTTTTGAGCGCTTCCACTGAACCGTGAACGTCGCCCTTGATAATGACCTTCAACTCCTGGATTTGGCCTTCCTGGATGCTGTCGTACAGGTTGTCCAGGGTGATCTTCTTGACGTTCTGAGCGACTTCGACACGCTTGAGCTCCTGCCGTTTCCCCGCGACCTGACGCGCGTGCTTCTCATTGTCCGTTACCTGGAAGGGATCGCCCGCGTCGGGGACTCCGCCGAAACCGATGATTTCGACGGGCATCGACGGTTCCGCCTTGCTGACCTTGTTGCCGTGGTCGTCGAACATCGCCCGAACTTTACCCGGGTAGATGCCGGCCACAAAACTGTCGCCGACGCTGAGCGTGCCCCGTTCGATAAGGACCGACGCAACCGTTCCGCGACCGGGATCGATGCGGCTCTCGATGACCTTCCCTTCCGCGTTTCGATCGTACTTGGCTTGTAGTTCGAGCAGCTCCGCCTGGAGCAGGATTCCCTCGAGGAGTTCGTCTATGCCCAATTTCTGGAGCGCCGAAACCTCCACGAAGATCGTGTTACCGCCCCAGTCCTCGGGCATGAGTTCGTACTCCGAGAGCTGTTGCTTGACGCGATCGGGGTTGGCTTCCGCCAGATCGATCTTGTTCACGGCGACGATAATTGGTACGTCCGCTTCTTTGGCGTGGCTGATCGCCTCCACCGTCTGCGGCATAACGCCGTCGTTAGCGGCAACCACGAGCACGACGATGTCCGTCACCTGGGCACCGCGAGCGCGCATGAGCGTAAACGCCTCGTGTCCCGGGGTGTCGAGGAAGGTGATTTTCTGTCCGTCTCGCGATACCTGGTACGCACCGATGTGCTGGGTGATCCCGCCGTGTTCGTCGGCCACCACGTCGGTGGAACGGATGGCGTCGAGGAGTTTTGTCTTCCCGTGGTCGACATGCCCCATAACGGTGACGATGGGGGGTCTGTTCGCCATCTCTTCCGTCTGGTCCTCACCCGTATCAATTACGGTCTCGTCGTAGAGAGAGACGATATTGACCTTGCAGTTGTACTCGCCGGCGAGAATCTGCGCCGTTTCCGCGTCGATCTGCTGGTTGATGGTCACCATCATGCCCATACCCATGAGCTTGCCGATCAACTCATTCGCCTTGAGGTTCATCTTTCGTGCCAGTTCCGAAACGGAGATCACTTCCATGATGTCGATCTCTTTCGGAATCGGGTTGGCCTTGGGTTGCGCTTTTTTCTTGCCGTAGGAAAGGTGCTTCTCTTCTACCCGCTCTTCCCTCTCGAAGGCGCGCCCCCGTTTGCTCTTGAAGAACTTCTTGCCCGGGGGTTTGCGACCCGCTCCCGGCCCGGGAGCCGGTGCACCGCTGCGGAACGGCGCTCCGCCGGGGGATCCACCAGGGGAGCCCCCGGGACCGCGGCTCCTGTCACCGGTGGGAGCACCGGGGCGGCGCGGTGGTCCGCCGGGCCGGCGGTCGAAGGAACGTTCGCTCGGCCGCGGGGGGCGGCCGTCGCCACGCTGGGACCCTCCGCGTTCGTTCCGAGCCGATCCGCCTCGGCCCTCCGTTCTTGAGAGGGAACGCCGGACCGCCTCGCGGCTCACACCGATCGGTTCCTTCGTGATCGATGGTTTCTTCGACGTAGCTTCGGCCGGTTTTTTTTCCTCCACCGGTGCCGGCGGAGGTGTCTTGGCCTCTTTTGCCTCTTTTGCCGCCGGCGCGCTCTCTACCGGCGGTGGGGTCTTTACTTCCGGTGCCGGCGGCTCGGGAGCAGGTTTCTCGACGGATTCGTCTTTGGCGGGCCGTTTCTTTGCCACCACCTTCGCCTTGGGTTTGCGTTTCAGGACGACGCGCACCTTCTTGGGCTCGGGAGACTCCTTGGGTTCCGTCTTGCGCTGCTTGATGAGCGTTGCTTTGGGTTTCTGCTTATCCTGTTCCTCAGCCATACCTGTCCTTCGTCAGATAGTACCGGGTCGACGCTCCGATTGCAAACGGCGTCATTCCACGGCTACTCGTCCGCTTCGTCCTCTTCGACGATCTCGACATTCTCCGTCAATATCGTGCGCACCGTTTCGAGTTCCGCTTCCGTCAGGCCCTCGAGTTCCGTGAGTGCATCGGGGTCGAGCTGAACGAGTTCGTCCAGATCGGAGACGCCGGCGTCCTTCAATTTCGCGGCGATTTCCGGGGTCATTCCGGGAAGATCGTCAATCGACGTAATGACCTCTTCCTCTTCGTCCTCAGGTTCACCTTCCGCCTCGTCTGCCTCTTCCGGGATCGATACCTCGGTCTCGGCATCCCTGGAGCCCTCTTCCTCTTCAACCTGGGCTTCCGTCTCGCCCTCGTCCGCTTCAACGATCTCGACGTTCTCCGCGATAATCCGCTGGAGTTCGGTGATCAGCTCCGGATCCATCCCGTTAAGTTTGGATAACTCCTCGTCGGGAAGTGCGATCACGTCTTCAATCAGCGTCACGCTGTTTCGTTCGAGCACCGACACGAGACGACGCGAAATACCGGGCAACTCGCCCACGGTGGTGATTTCCTCTTCAACGTCTTCTTCGTCAAAGAGCGCGGAGAATTCGCGCTTCTTGTCTTCCGCGATGTCCATCTCCACGAACTGCGCTTCGGTCTTGACGTCTATGCTCCAGTCTGCAAGACGATTGGCCAGGCGGACGTTCAAGCCCTGTTTGCCGATCGCCAGGGAGAGCTGCGTTTCCGGGACGATCGCGAGGGACTGTTTTTTTGCCTCTTCAAGAACGACAACGTTCGACACTTCCGCCGGGGAAAGTGCGTTCTTGATAAACACGCGCGGATCGGGATCGTACTTGAGGATGTCGATCTTTTCGCCTTCCAGCTCCCGGACGATCGCCTGGATGCGAACGCCGCGGAGTCCAACGCAGGCGCCTACCGGATCAACGTCTTCGCGCATGGAAGAAACGGCTATCTTCGTCCTGTACCCCGGTTCACGGACGATCCGTGTGATTTCGACCGTCCGGTTGTAGACTTCGGGTACCTCGATTTCGAAGATGCGGCGGACCAGCTCCGTGTGCGTTCGAGAGAGCACGATCGACAATCCGGCGTTCTGCTTTTCAACTTCTACGATAAGGACCTTGATGCGGTCATTGGGCCGGTATATCTCGCGGGGTGACTGGTACCGTTTCGGGAGAATGCCCTCCGCCTTGCCGAGGTCCACAAAGATGTTCCCGTTCCGCTCACGCTGAACGTAGCCGATCACGAGTTCTCCGACCTTGTCGCCGTACTCGGAGTAGAGCGTGTCTTTCTGGATTTCGCGAATCCGCTGTCGTGCCCGCTGCTTTGCGCTTTGGATCGACACGCGATCGAAGGTTGTAGGATCGATCTCGATGAGCAGTTCATCGTTGATCTCGCACTCTTCGTTCATCTTCAGAGCTTCACTCAGGGCGATTTCAGTGACCGGGTCATCGACCTCTTCGACGATTTTCTTTTGCGCGTACAGTGTGACCTCGTCCCCTCCGTCGGAGAACTGGACCACGGCGTTTTCGTCTTCTCCGAATTTGCGTTTGTACGCCGCCAGGAGAAACTCCTCGATAATTTTGTGAATCAGGTCTTCCGAAATCCCCTTGTCGTTGACCAGGGCTCGAACCGCATCTGCCAGACCGGCTGCCATGCCTCTTCTCTCCTCTACTCCCTGAGCCGCGCTTTTGTGATCTGGTCGGGGGCTACGCGGGTTATCTCCCCCTCCAGCGTTTGAATTACCGCAATGGAATCATCAGCTTCGGTGATTCTGCCGTCAACGCTTGTCCCGTCTCCGAGATAGACGGTGACGTCGCTGCCGATAAATATGGCGAACTCATGAAAGCTCTTCATGGTACGCGTTATGCCCGGCGACGAAAACTCCACGTGTAACCGGTCGTCACCGAGCATTGACTCGAGGCGCGGCCGCAAAAGGCGATGTACCTCGGTCAGCGTGTCGAGCCCAATCCCGCCCTGTTGGAACGCAACCACCACCACGTGGGTTTTCGTTTTCACGGGCCGAACCGATATGTCCACGAGACGGGCATCGTGCGCTGCAAGAACTTCCGCGACCGTCTCGGCGATCTCCCCTTCGGGCGGTGACCATTCCACAGTTTCTCTCTCCGGACAACAAAAAAGAGCCGACAAGCGACTCTCTGACACATCACAGATTCAGAGTTTTGCCTACTCTACCGCCGGGACTCGCATTCGTCAAGCGCATCGCGCTTTTGCAGCAGGTCACATTAGAGGAGATCAGATAACCTTGGCACGTTTTTCATCACACCTGCCTTCGGAACGAAGAACACAACGCTGGGCTTCACCTGCCCGTACATACTGAGAATCACTGGTACTTAGACGTCGCGGGCGAGCGATAGAACCATGCATCGGTTTCCCCCCGCCCTTCGAATGGTATCCGCGCAGGACCGAACCGTTGCCCCCGTGGTGACAACGTCGTCGAGAATAACGATATCGCCCCGGGGCAAACCGGATCGCAGCCGGTACATCGATGCCTGGTTGGAGGCGCGACTGCTCCTGTTCAAACGCTTCTGTTGTTCACCACCGCGACGTCGGAGCCCATTCCAGAACGGAATCGAATGGCGCCGTTTCATTGACCGGGCAACTGCAGCCATTTGATCGTACCCGCGAGTGCGGCGTCCGCTGCGGCTGGCCGGGACCGGCACGACGGTGGCGCTCCACCCGGCCGCGACGTAGGAATCTGCCAGTTCATCGGCAACAAATGCGACAAGTCGCGGGTTGTAGGCGCGTTTGAACGAGGTTACCAGGTTCCTGACGATTCCCTCGTAGAGGAAACGCACCCTCGTCTCCGAGATCGGTGAAGCGGCGCACTCTTCACAGACGTCGCCGCTGAGATCACCGGGGTGCCCGCAGGCCGGACAGGCGGGGCCCCGCCATGGACGCAGTGTTCCAGCACAGGCGGGGCAAATCGCCGGAAGACGGCCGCCTCGGGTGGCGAGGGGCGATCCGCAGAGAGAACAGAGGAACGGCACGGAGGGCATCTTCAATCGGTTATTGACGAACCGCCCGTGCTGCTTCGCGGATCAGAGCAGTTCCTTCCAGCGGTAGAGAAGGTCCAGCGCTTCCCGGGGGCTGAGTGAATCGGGAGAGATCGCGCGGATCTCCGCCGTAACGATGTCCGGCGGAGAGAAGAGTTCACCCTGGGGGAGTCCCGGTTCGCGGTGATCGCTCCCGCCGCGAGCCGGCGGAAGGCCCGCGGCGCGTTCGATCTCCTCGAGTAGGTGTTGCGCCCGTTCAACAACCGCCGGCGGTACACCGGCGAGCCTGGCGACGTCAACGCCGTAGGAACGATCGCTCGCGCCCGGGACGAGGCGTTTCAAAAAAACGATATCCGGGGCGTGATCAACCGCCATTGAAAGGTTGACCATACCCTCCGCGTCGAGGGCGGTGAGTTCATGGTAGTGGGTCGCGAAGAGGCAGCGAGCTTCCACGTTGGCGAGCAGGTACTCGATCGTGGCGCGGGCGATCGCCAGTCCGTCCCGTGTTCCGGTGCCGCGCCCTACTTCGTCCATGATGACCACGCTCGTGGCCGTGGCGTTCCGGAGGATATTGGCCGTCTCTACCATTTCCACCAGGAAGGTGCTCTCTCCGCGGGCGATGTTGTCGGATGCCCCGACACGGCAAAAGATACGGTCGGTCAGCCCGATCCGCGCTTCCGAGGCGGGTACAAAACTCCCCATGTGGGCCATGAGAACGATAAGCGCCGTCTGCCGGAGGACCGTAGATTTTCCGGCCATATTGGGGCCGGTGACGAGGGCAAACCGCGGCGATTGGTCCAAACCCAGGGAGAGATCGTTCGCCACGAAATCGCCCGCCGGAAGGTTCGCCTCGACCACGGGATGCCGGCCCGCTTCGATTTCTATGACCGGTTCCTCGACGATCTCCGGTTGAACGTACCCGAACTCGGTGGCGAGCCAACTCAGTGATTGCAGCGCATCGATATCGGCCAGATAGTGCGCCAGGAGCGACAGGTAGGGGATCGCCTCCACGCATCGCTGCCTGACGGCGATAAACAGCTCTCGTTCTCGTTCGACGGACTCCTCCGCGGCGTTCACGATTGCCGTTTCCAGTTCCGCCAGGCGCTCGGTGGAGAAGCGCTCCACGTTCGCCAGGCTCTGGCGGCGGACAAACGATGCCGGCAGCTTCTCCGCTTGGGTGGCGGGA
>JANQHT010000151.1 GCA_028282545.1 Spirochaetales bacterium | reverse complement strand
TCCGGATGGACCTCCGACCTCGGAGCCCATGACTACGCCACCAGCCTCGCCGTCGCGACGGCGGACCTCTTCCGGGAAGAGCGACTCGGCGCTGAGTCGCGTTCCGTGGTGTTCTCACCGGAATTTACGGACGGCGCGCTCAACGTAGGGATACACTCCGGTTGGACCAACGAGGCGGATACGAACGGGACCCAGACCGATTCGATCGACGGACGGGCCGTATACGAGTGGAGCCCTCCCGGCAGGGTGCCGTGGCGCATCGCGCCCCGTCTTGACCGCTCCTTCTCAACTACGGAAGCGTCCGATTCGACGTCGTTCTCCTCCGACGCGGCCGGTCTCGCAAAGACCCTTGGGCGAACCGGAAACATCTACGGCCAGGCGCCGGTTATCGACATTTTCAGGAACGGTGTGGTCTATCGCGGCGATTCTGAAGCGCGCGCCTACCGTGCCGCGATAAAAATCGACGCCGCCCGTCCCCCCGGTTCGCGACCCCGGCACCTCTACCTGCCGGCGGAACTCTCGGCGGAGGTCTCCCGAAACGCTCGGTTCGAGCGGGCCACCCTCATTGATTCGCGAACGTGGACGGTGGGGTACAGCGCGATCGCAATCAACGTGTGGGGGAGCGACGCGGCCGATCCTCGCGTCCGGTGGTATCGCGGGGACGAGTTTCGCAACTCGGCAACGCTCGAGGTTGAGGAGCCCCTGTCGTCGGAGGGCTCCCCGATCACCACCGCAGAACTTGAGAGCGGCGTTCTCCTCATTCGCGCCGACGAATCCGCGATCGACTACGCGCAGAACGTCGCCGTTACCCGGGGAGGCGCCACGCCAAGCGCCGGTTTTTCGGCGGACCTTGCGTATCGATGGCGAAGCGATCGCTATCCGCGGTTACGCGCGTTCGAACGCTTCGAGCAGGAACCGTACGTTGCAAACCTCGTCTCCCTAGGCGTAGAGACGGCCTTTTCCGAGGGCGATTCAACGGGAACGAGCGTCTCTCTGTTTCGCGAAAGCACGCTGATCCTGGGCCGAAACGGTGCAATTCGTGCCTACGGCGAGCTGGCGTGGACGGTGGAGCCCTTTGGTGACTCCCACCGGCAGCACCTCCTCGGCCTGCTTCTCGGCATAGAGGGGTCCCTGTCATTCTGACCACGAAGGGGTATAATGTGACTATGAAAACGAAAAAAGCGACGGTTCTATTGCTTCTCGGCGCCGTGCTGGCGGCGGGACCACTTGCCGCTCAGGAGGGCGCCCAGTTCGGTATGGGACTGGCGTTTGGAGCGGCAACGTTCGAGGACCCCGAAACGGGCGACCTCGAAAGTTACCAGGCTCTGGGGCTCCAGCCGGATATCTCGATCGGCAAGTTCGGCCTTGCCCTCGACCTCGCAATCAACTACCGGTTTACGGGGGGCACGGACGAGGACGAGTTCGAGATCCGGGAAGAGGACTGGGTGCCGGACGGCGACACGAACTTCCTGGAACTCTACCTTCCGAAGTTCCGCTACGTGCGCTGGGGAAACAAGGGGGACGAGCTTTACGCGCGTTTCGGCTCGTTCAACGACGCCACCCTCGGCAACGGTTTTATCGTCAACAACTACTCGAACGAACTCTACCTGCCGGACCGCCGCATTTTCGGGGCCCAACTGGACGTTGACGGCCGCCTCTTCGAGTTCCCGTATGTCGGTATCGAGACGCTTGCCGGAAACGTCGCGAGCTTCGACGTGACCGCGGCGAGGCTCTACACCCGTCCCTTCGCGGGACTCGGTATGCCGCTCATCCCCGGACTCCAGGTGGGTGGTACCGTGGCGATCGACCGTGACGCCTACTACTTCGCCGACAAGGATCCTCAGGCCGAGGCCGTTGTGCCGAACTCGATCGACACAGTGGCGGTGTACGGGGTGGACCTCCGGCTTCCCGTGCTTTCCTCGGACGTGCTCACCATGGCCGTTTTCGGTGACACCGTGTTCCAGGACGATTCGACGGGCGGCATGGTCGGGACCAGCGGCCGGATCGCGCGCATCTTCCTCTACGGTGCCCAAGTCCGGGTGCTCGATGACGGCTTTATTCCCAGTTATTTTGACCGCACCTACGACCGACGACGAGTTGAGCGGTACACGATCTACAAAGGCCTCGCAACGGAGGAACCGCAAGGGCACGTTGGGTGGCTCGCGTACACGGGGCTTGCCGTTTTTCAGGACCTCATGGAGTTCACCGTTCGCATGAGCGGGCCTATCGGATCTCCCGATGAGGTCTACCCGGAACTCGTGTCGCAGCTCTCGGTCCGTGAGGGGGTCGTCCCGGGATTCGCAGGGTTGAGCTTTGACGCCTACTACAACAAATTTGAGTTGCGCGACTACAACGACTTGGTGGACCCGGAGAACGCACTCGTCGGGGCCAGGGTCAACGTGCGATCGGGACCGGTCGTAATCTCACTCATCTACGACCTGCGATACGATCCGTATCCGGCATCGGGTGACAACTGGATAGTCACGTCGCGACTCGAGAGCGCCATCGCTCTGCGCTAGGAGAATCGATATGAAACGAACGTTCATAGCAATTGTCGCCCTGCTTCTTCCCGTGGCGCTCTTCGGGCAGCAGCAGGAAAGCGCAATCATTCTCTACCTGGATGATCCGGCGGAAGTCGAGATCTTCGACGACAACGATTTCGCCGTGGAGAACCCGGACATCGGCACGGAGATCAATCCGGGCGACCGAATCGTAACGGGAAACACCTCGGCGGAGGTTCAGTTTCTCCAGAATGGTTCGATCGTACATCTGAAGGAGAACACCGACTTGCGCCTGCAGTCGCTCCAAGGCCGCGACGGCGGCTCTGAAACGCGGATCGACGTCGGTTCAGGGCGCATGCGTATGGTGGCGGCGCGCCTCTCCGGGCGGGAGTACCGATACGCCGTACGTACTCCCGGGGCGGTCGCGGGAGTACGCGGGACGGACTTTGGCGTTTCGGTTCTCGTCGACGAGGCGGGCGCCGCCGTTGAAGAGCTCTTTGTCCTGAGTGGTGAGGTGCTCTTCGAAGCCGTTGACACGGGCGAGCAGATCTTTGTGGGGGCGGGACAAAAGGCCGACGTCTTCGCCGAAACGTTCCTGCCCGTTGATATGACCCAGGAGGAGATCGGCGCGCTCCGGCAGGATTTTCTATTCCGGGAAGCGACACCCGCCACCGTTCCGGGGAACGAACCTGAACCTGAACCGGAGCCGGAGCCGGAACCGGAGGTCAACGTCGAGGCGGTGGAGATCCCTACCGAAGAGCCGCAGGAGGAACCGGGATTCGGGGACCGCCTCTTCGGAAACCTCGCGCAAATTACCGGGCTCCAGGTCGGGTCGGTGACGCTGAACGGCGAGACGTACTCCCAGGCGATCTTTCAGCCCCGTCTTTCGGCGGGCAAGCTCGCGCTCGGCCTCTACCTGCCTATCACCTACACCAGCAGCCTCTTTGATCCGAGCGACTGGTATCGGCCCGAAGGGAACGACGAGTGGTCCTTTGGTTCCGACCAGGACTGGAACAACGAACCGGCCGAGGCGCTGGCGGACGTGGCAACCGATATCGCATTGAAGGTGAAGTACCTCGAGTACGGCACACGGGAGGATCCCTTCTTCCTCAAGGTGGGCAACCTGGACAACTTCACCCTCGGGCAGGGGCTCCTGATGGAGAACTACGCCAACGACGTCGATTTTCCCGTGGTTCGTCGCATCGGATTCAACATGGGCGTTGATCGACGCTCCTGGGGCTTCGAGGCGATGGCCAACGACCTCATTGACCCCCAGATCATCGGCGGGCGCATGTACTTTCGCCCCGTGGTGGAGGTCCTTCCCGTGGCAATCGGGATTACGGGAATCACGGACCGCTCCCCCGGGGATAACATCGCGCTCACGGACAGGGACGGCAACGCGATCACCGCCAATCAAAAGGTCGATGAAACGGACCCGGCCTTTATCAACGTGGGTGCGGACATAAGCATCCCCGTTATCCGTCGTGAGATCCTCTCGTTGACCGGCTACGCAGAGGCGGGCGGAATGATGCCCTATCTCCGCAACGACGGAAGCGACCAGGGTGTGAGCGCCGGCCTTGAAACCGACGCCCTCGTCAATCTGAACACCGGAGAGATCCGCAACTTCGGATGGATCGCCGGGTTCCGGGGGAACGCCTTGATCCTCGACTATCGCCTCGAGTTCCGCTCCTTCGACGGGACCTTCCGACCCGCTTTCTACGACTCGAGCTACGATCGCCTGCGCGCTACGTACGCGGCGGAGACGATCGCGTACCTGGCAAATCCAGATGCCGAGGAGTACCAGCAGACCACGATGGGTGTCTTTGGACAGGCCGGGGCCAACCTCTTTGATCTGGTCGGGTTTTCCCTGGGCTACTTCTGGCCGTGGGTACGCACCGATGCGGGTTCTCTCGAAGCGTCCAGCAATGACGAACTCGTGGCCAATCTCTACCTCCAGGACGGGTTGATCCCCTACGGGATCACCGCGGGGCTCGAGTATCGGCGCACCTTCTTTGCGGCAACGGTAGGCGGCTGGGGCAGCTACGAGGAGGCAACGCTCTTCGACGCCAACACCACGCTCGACGGATACGTTTCATATCCCCTGACGGAGCAGATCAAGCTCGTAGCCCGCGTCTCTACCGCGGTGAAGCGTGATGAAGAGGGAGTGATCGTCTACGACAAGTACGGACGACCCGTTATCACTCCCGTTGTTGCCGTTCAGACCGAGATCGGTCTCTAATACGGCGTGCCCGCACACTCTCCACGGGGAGCATCTATCCAGGTGCTCCCCGATTCAGTTGCAAAGCGCATCGCCGCCGGTGAAGTGATCGAGCGACCCGCATCGGTGGTGCGGGAACTCATCGACAACGCCCTGGACGCGGGTGCCGCAACCGTGGAAGTGGAGTATACCGGCGGAGGGATAGAACAGATCCGCGTGGTAGACAACGGCACCGGGATGGGACCGGAGGACCTGGCGATGTGCCTCCTGCCCCACGCCACCAGCAAGATCCGTTCCCTTGAAGACCTTGCGCACACGACGTCGATGGGATTTCGCGGCGAGGCGTTGGCGAGCATGGTAGCCGTCGCCGATGTCGAGATCCGGTCACGGATGTCCGGCACCGACGGCGGTCACCGCGTATTTGTACCCCCCGGTTCGCCGCCGCGGGTCGAACCGGCCCCGTGCCCGCCGGGAACACGCGTTGACGTCAGGTGGCTCTTCTCGGACCTGCCCGCCCGGCGCCGTTTCCTGTCTCGACCGCAGACCGAGGCGGGGCAGATTCGGCAGGCGCTCCTGGACAAGGCCCTCGCGAACGAATCGGTTCGCTTTGTCCTCTCTCACCAAGGCGAGCGGCGGCTCGTTCTCCAGCCCGGGAGCGTTGCCAATCGCGTGGCGACGGTATTCGGCGACCGCGTACCCGAGCAGGCCCTGACTACCCTTACCGGAAGCGGCGAAGGATTTCGTTATACCATTGCCGCGGCGTCCCCCGACATCGCTCGCCGGGATCGGCGCCTGATCCAGGCGTGTGTCAACGGCCGCCGGGTGTGGGAGTACAAGCTGGTGCACGCCGTGGAGAACGCCTACGGAGAGGTCCTGCACGGCGGCCTCTTCCCGGTGGCGGCACTCTTCCTGGACATCTCGCCGGACTTGGTGGACGTCAACGTGCATCCGGCCAAACGGGAAGTCCGCATTCGGACGATCGCGGAGATCCACCACGCGATTACGGAG
>JANQHT010000084.1 GCA_028282545.1 Spirochaetales bacterium | reverse complement strand
GGTCGGGGCCGCCGGTTTCACCGGTCGGCTCGGGGCCGGCCCCTTCACCGCCCGCCTCCGCGTCCCCCTGGGCCTGCTTGTACGCCTCTTCCGCGAGTGTGTACGACGCCTGCTTGAGCGCCTCCATCTTCTCCTTGATCTCTTCCACGTTATCCCGTTCGATGGCGCCCTTCAAATCGGCAACCGCGGCTTCGGTCTTCGCCTTGTCGTCGGCGGAGATCTTGTCGCCATAGTCGGATAGGGCCTTCTCGGTGGAGTAGACGAGCGTATCGGCCTCGTTGCGCGCTTCCGCCGCCTCCCGGGCCGCCTTGTCCTGCTCAGCGTGCTCCTCGGCGTCGCGGACCATGCGATCGATTTCGTCGTCGGCGAGACCGCTGGAGGACTCGATCCGAATCTTCTGTTCTTTGCCCGTGGCGAGGTCCTTGGCCGAGACGTGGAGAATACCGTTCGCATCGATATCGAACATGACCTCGATCTTCGGGATTCCCCGCGGTGCAGGCGGTATTCCAACGAGGTCGAATCGACCGAGTGAACGGTTCTGGGCCGCCATTTCACGCTCTCCCTGGAGGACGTGAACGGTGACCGCCGTCTGGTTGTCGTGGGCGGTGCTGAACTCTTTCTTCGTCTGTTTGGGAATCGTTGTGTTCCGCGGTATCAGCTTGGTAAAGACGCCGCCGAGCGTCTCGATACCGAGGGAGAGCGGGGTAACGTCCAGGAGGACCATGTTCTGCACGTCGCCGCCAAGGACACCGCCCTGGACGGCCGCACCTGCCGCAACCACCTCGTCCGGGTTCACACCCTTGTTGGGCTCGCGACCAAAGAGTTCGGTCACCAGGCGCTGCACCGCGGGAATACGAGTAGAACCACCCACGAGGATCACTTCGTCGAGTTCCTCTTTGGCGATACCCGCGTCGTTCAGCGCCTGGAGACAGGGCTGACGCGTTCGGCCGACCAGATCCTCGGTCAACTGCTCAAAGGTGGCGCGATTCAACGATACCTGGAGGTGCTTTGGACCGCTCTGATCGGCGGTGATAAAGGGTAGATTGATCTCCGTCGACTGGGCGCTGGAGAGCTCCTTTTTGGCCGTCTCCGCCGCCTCCTTCAAACGCTGCAGGGCCATTCGATCCTTGCTCAGATCGATACCGTACTGCTGTTTGAACTTGTCTACGAGCCAGTTGATGATCTTCTGGTCAAAGTCATCGCCGCCCAGGTGGGTGTCCCCGTTGGTAGCGCGTACTTCGTAGACGTTGTCGCCCATCTCGAGGACCGTTACGTCAAAGGTGCCGCCCCCCAGGTCGTAGACGACGATCTTCTTCTCTTCTTTTGAGTCCTTGCCGAACCCGTACGCCAGCGCCGCGGCGGTGGGCTCGTTGACGATCCGCTTGACGTCGAGACCGGCGATGCGTCCCGCGTCCTTGGTCGCCTGGCGCTGCGAGTCGTTGAAGTACGCCGGTACGGTGATGACCGCCTCGGTTACCGACTCACCGAGATAGTCCTCGGCGGACTGTTTCATCTTTTGCAGGATAGCAGCGGAGATCTCAGGGGGAGCGTACTCTTTGTCGGCCACCGTCACGCGGACGCCGTCGGAAGCGTCCTTGGTGATCGCGTACGGAACCATCTCCATTTCGGTCGACACCTCGCTGTGGCGTCGCCCCATAAACCGCTTGATCGAGTAGACGGTGTTCTCCGGGTTGGTTACCATCTGGTTCTTCGCCGGCTGTCCCACCAGGCGCTCAGAAGTGTCGTTCTTGTTGGTGAAGGCTACGATGGACGGCGTGGTACGCTGTCCCTCCGCGTTCTGGATGATGACCGGTTCCCCGCCCTCGACAACGGCCACGCAGGAGTTGGTCGTTCCCAGGTCAATTCCGATGATCTTTCCCATGGTGTCTATTCCTCCGTCTCTTCCGTCTCGTTCTTCTCGTTCTGTTTCTCTTTGGCAACTTTGACCTTGGCCGACCGGATTACGCGATCGTGGAGTAGGTACCCTTTCTGGTATTCCTCGAGAACGGTTTCGCTTTCCACGTCGTCGACTTCCTCCGTCGCGACTGCCTGGTGTCGTTGCGGGTCAAAGGGGAGTCCCGCCGAATCGAACCGTGAAAGTCCCCACTTGCGCTCCAGCATGCCGGTCAATTGTTTCTCAATGATCACGATTCCGTCGTGAAAGGCGTCGTAATCCCTCGAGTCGTCCGCCGACTTAATCGCCCTTTCAAAATCATCAATCACCGAGACCAAGTCAAGAAGCAGTTGCTGGTTGGCGAACTGGACCGCTTCCTGTTTCTCGCGGGTAAGTCTCTTACGGGAGTTCTCGAAATCGGCCTGGCGCCGCAGCATCTGGTTGTTAAGTTCTTCGATCGTATCCTCGAGACGAGCAATATCCGCTTCCGGATCGGGGGCCGTTTCCGCGCTTTCCTCCGGCTCCGACTCCTGAACCGGCGCTTCAGACTGTGCCGCCGCCGGATCGATACTCGTCTCTTCGACGCCCTCGTCCCGTTCGGGTGCGGACGCAGATGTAGGTTCAGACATCTCTACCTCTGTGATTGAATCTCGGTAGAATGTACTGAGACGCGTATCAGCAGTCAAGAACGGAACGGGGGTCTATTCGACGCGCGAAGAGAGTTCGAGGATGAGTTCAACCTCGCCCTTGCTGATCTTGGTGGCGCGGGCAATCTCATCGACCTTCCAACCCTGCCGGGCGAGTTTCTGAATCGTCTCGCGTACGCTGGAGGGCGGCGCGCCGGTACGGGGCGCTTCCTTCTTGACCTCTTCGCGCATGATACTTCCCAGGAGCTTGATCTGCTCGTCCGCTTCCCGCTGCAACTGTCCCAGGCGCGTTTCCGTACCCGCGAGCCACTCGCGCGCCTTTTGCAGCGACTGCATGCGCGTCTCGATATCGTTCAGGGTCGAATCGAGGGCGTTCAGTTGGGCAACGGCGCGGTCGGTGTTCTCCCGGTTGCGAGACAGCGACTCCAGTTGGCGTGTTATTTCACCTACCTGGGACGGCAGGACTGCTACTTCATCCTGGACGCCCTTGAGGCGATCCTCGAGATCGGTCAGGGCGCGATTGTTCTCTTCCAGGGCGTCCACCGTCTGGTCAATCTGTGATCGCCGTTTTTCGAGCCGGTCGAATCGGACGGCAACCTCTTTCTGGAGTTCCTCCAGGCTGCGGAGGTACACGGCGACCTCCTGCAACTGATCTTCCCGGGAGTTGATCTGTTCGAGTTTGCTTTCCGCCGACTGGGAGAGTTCAATGAGGCGCCGATAATCGTCTTCAAGGAGATCGACCCGCCGTTTCTCCGCCATAAAACGCGCCATCTTGTCCGTGACGTCGGCCGAGGCTCTCCGGATCTTGCCGAGCTGGTTCTCGATCTCACGGACTTCCTCGCGGGCGGTTTCAAGGCGCCCCAGGTCCGTTTTCAGCGCACCGATCTGTTCTTCGAGGTGAATCTTCAACGAGTCCGCCCGTTCGAAGAGGCGCGTCTGCTCCACAAACGCCTTCTGTCGCTTTTCAATCTCCTGGAGGTTGACCGTCAGGACGCGCGTCTCCTCCTCGACCTTTCCGAACATCTTTGCCTGCATCGACTGGAGTTGTTCCCGTGTATCCGCGACAAAGGAGCGAAACTCGTCACCGCTGCTTTCGAGCGTGGCGTGAACTCCCCGGCGGTAGGTGTCAAACTCCTCCCGGAGCGTAGAGAATCGCGTGTCGAAATCACGGAGGAGCGTTGTGCTCTTCTCCTCCAGGGCGGTGTCTAACGCCTCCGCCCGTTGTGACAGGCGATCCAGTTCGTCGGTGATTCGGGCGCGTTCCTCCGCCGATTCCGCAACGAGGCGATCCCGCTCATCGCTGTACTCCGATCGAATGGTCCTGATGTTGTCGGAGGTGGCGACGCGGAAATCGGCCAGTTGCGCCTCGACGTCGGCTTCGGAACCCTGGAGCTGTGAGAGAACCTTGGTCTGCCAGAGGGTCACTTCGCTGCGGACGCTTTCAACGAGTTCGTCGAGATTCGACGTCCGATCGCGAACATCCGTCTCAACGCGACGCAGATCCTCGGCGAGGCGGCCCTGCACGTTCTGGATCTCTCCGCTCATGGAGGTGTCGTACTTCCCGAGCTCCTGCCGCATGGAAAGGCTCGCTCGTTCGCGCGCGTCGGCCAATTCGGCGTTTACCTGTTCGGTGAAGGTTGCGAGCGTTTCATCCGCCGCCTGCGCCCGCGCCGCAAGGCTCGACCGGAACGATTCGATCTGTTCTTCCGCCTTGGCAAGCCGTGCCGTCACGCCGCCGGAGAGTTCGTGGAATTTCTGCGTCAGCCGTTCGTCGTTGTCCGCCTCGTACTCTTCCCTCCGGGCGGCGTGTTCCGCGCCGATGGCGAGCAGGCGCGATTCCACTTCGTCATTCCACTCGGTAATTCGTTGGTCCATTCGATTGCTCTGTTCACGAAGATCGGAGAAGAACTCGTCTTCGAATACCTTGAGCTTCTCGCTAACGCTCACGTAGGCCTGTTCCTTGAGATCGTTGAGGCGTCCCTCGAGGTTCTCGATTTCCCCGTGGAGGAGGCCCATCTGATCTTCCGATTCCTTCCGGTCCGCATCGCGCCGGTCGTTCATCTCTTCCACGAAGCGCTTGAAATCGCCGCGTACGCGCTCGCTGACCCGCTCCATCGCGCGCCGCAGCGTCTCCTCCAACGTATCTAGGTCCGCGTTCACCGCCTCGATGCGAGAGAAGCGGTAGTTGACCTGGTTTTCGTACTCCCCGAGGCGCTCGTCAATCGCCTGGAACACTCGCGCTTCGAGTTCACGTTCATCGTTGCCAAGGCGCTCGGAAAAAAAGTTCACGAACTGGTCCAGCCGTTCAGAGAGCGACACCGCGCCGGCATCGGCGGCGGCCCCCACCTCTCTCAATCGATCCTGCATCTCCCCGTGAAGCGATTCGAGGCGCGTCCGTTGGTTCTCAAAGCGCTCTGCGAACTCGCCCATCTCCCGGGAGATCGAGTCCGATCGCTGGACCGCCTCGGAGCGAAGGTCGCCTAGGGCCGCCTCCTGCCGTTGCGTCGCTCCCGCGGTTGCCTCCGCCAACTGACGGTCGACCTGTGCAAAACCCCGCTCTACTGCGATGCGGTGATTCTCAAAATGCTCCGAAACTTCGGCAATTCGGCGGTCCAGGACGTCCCGCTGGTCGGATATCTCCCGTTCGCTCCGTTCCCGTAGTTCGGCGACCTGTTGTTCCAACTCCGCAAGGTGGTTGTGCGTCCGTTCCTTCCAGTCTTCCACCCCGCGATCG
This sequence comes from Spirochaetales bacterium, assembly GCA_028282545.1. Lineage (GTDB taxonomy): Bacteria > Spirochaetota > Spirochaetia > DSM-27196 > Alkalispirochaetaceae > JANQHT01. The sequence goes on along the minus strand of JANQHT010000084.1, from coordinate 5,615 downwards.
AGGGCTTCCGTGCGCTCCGTGAATGAGGCGACCCGGGCGTCCAATTCGGATCGGAGTTCGCCCAGTACGGACCGCACGCTCCCGGCGTGTTCCTCGCGCAGCCGGGCAACGTCCGCGTCGATCCGTTCGCCAAGGGCAACCAACGCTTCAGTCTCGAGACGCGCGCCCCGGTTCCCCAGGTCGTCAATTCGTTCACGGTACTCGGTAAACTGCTCGTCCAGGAGGGCGCGAACGCGTTCAACGTTTTCATCCATCTCATCGCGAAGGGTGGAATGGCGTTCGGTGATGTCGGACGCGACCTCAAGGGCCCCCTCACGAGCGTCGCCGATCTCGGCGATTGCGTTCCGAAGGATCTCCTGGGAGCGATCGTTCAATTCCCGCTCCCGGGCGTCGCTGAGTTCCTCAAGCCCCAATCGCGCCTTCTGAACCTGCTCATCGGTCTCCGCCTGGAGCTGGGCAACCTGCTCGGAGAAGTCCTGGACGCGCGCGGCGGCTCCTTCAATGCGGGTGTCAAGTTGTGCGAACCGTTGTTCACCCTGCGCGAAGAACCGCGATTCCACCTCTTCCATTCGCTTCACGTTCTGCGTTTCAAAACCCGATACGATCTTGGGGAGGGAGGCGTTCAATTCCTCGATCTTCGTCTGGGCGGCCTTTATCCGGCGCCCCACCTTGTCCACGTATTCCGATTCGTCCCGGACACGACCGATGTTTTCTTCCGTTCGCCGCGTCATCTGGACGAGTTCGTCCAGGGCGCGTTCGTATTCGCCAAGGCGTTGGGCGATCTCCTCCATGCTCTCTGAACGCTTCTCGAGGCCGTCCTCTACCGACTGGATTCGCGAGAGTATCTGCCGCGCAGCTTTTTGGTGAACATCAATTTCGATACCGATGTCCTTCAACATCGTGACCTTCTCAGAAACGACCTCGTCCATCTCGTTTTGCGCTCGCTCTACAAAGCGCTTCACTTTGTCGATGGATCTGTTGTTCCGGTCGAGTTGACGGTATACGGCAAGAATGATGACCACGATCAACAGGACAACCAGGTCACCAATGTTGAACATCACTCACATCCTCTCCCAGAATTAATAGACCAGTAGTATAGCGGGTTCCCAGCGCCCGTGTTAACGCGCAATACCCAGAATCTCGGTTTTCAGCCGGGCGTATCGGGTAAAGGTGAGGTCCGCCGCGCTCCCGTGCCAACGGTGGTGCGCAAAGTGGGCGGTCATCAACCCCAGGGCACTCGCGCCGAGCACGTCGTACCGGTAGCTGTTGCCCACGTAGAGAACCTCGCCCGGTGCAACGCCGGCGATATCGAGGATCAGTTGGAACGGTTCCGGATTCGGCTTCAAGTAATTGGTGTCTTCGGAACAGAGAGCGTGCGAGAAGAGGCCCGCGATACCAAGGGCTTCCAGCTTGGCGTCGACCGGGAAATCGGAGAGCGCTACGGTGACAACACCCCGGTCGCGCAACGCCTGTAGGAGATCGATCGCCGCAGGAATCGCTCTACACCGCGCGGCGATCCGCTGCCAAGTACCGTAGATCCGTCGGTCGATCACGTTCCGCACAGTATCCCGCCTCCACCCGAGCCGTTCCGCAGTCATCTCGGCCTGGAGAGCACGGAGGTCGTGGATGGGACGGATGCGGCGTATGTCCCGTCGAACAGCGGCAAAGGCCTGTACCAAGCGAAGGTTGGCCGCCGCGAACGGCAGCGACCGGAGGAACACCTCCCGGTTGTAATAGAGCGTACCGTCTACGTCGAAGGCAACGACACGAACGCCGGAGTAACGGCTCATCGAACCACCCGGGTGGAGACGACGATAAAAACGCGGCCCTCCACGACGGGCGCACCCTGCGCCGCCTGGAACCGCCAGGATCGAACGTACCGTTCGAGCAGCGGATCGAGTTCGTCAATTCCGGAGGGGTTTCTCAGGCGCGCCGAAATCACGCTTCCCCCGGCATCGACCGAGAAGGCCACATCCGCCAGGTACTCCGGCGGGAAATAGACGGGTAGTTCCAACCCCTCCAGGTCAAGGGGCGCGGTGTCGTCGATCCTGGAACGGCTACCGCCGGGGCCGTCGATCGTCACCCCCGGCGACGCGTTCCGTGTGTTTGACTCATTCTCGGGTCCAAGGCGGAGAACCGGCTGGTTCTCCGCTACCAAGGAGCGTTCCAGCGCCGCGATTCGGTCGGCGATCCTGCCCGCCGCCTCCACGAGGCCCGCCGGCCCCGATTCGGACCGCGTACCGTCGAGTTCCCGTTCCTCCTGCGCCGCCCTATAGTCGTTGAGCAGCTCCGCGTAGGCCGCCTGGACGTCGAGAACGTCCGCGAGTTGGGCCGCCGTATCGGAACGGGCGACAAAGAGGTCCGGTTCGGCGGCGGGGTCGAACGTTCTGGTTGCGCTTCGAGCCGGTTCGGGCCGGGGTTGCGGCGGTGCGGACACCGGAGCGGTTGTATCGGAAGCGGTCGGGAAATCCTCCACAGTGGGTGTCGTTGCGGTCGCCCTTGGGGCCGCCGTCGGCGCAGAGGCCGGCTCCTGGCCGCGGGCCAGATCGGGAGCGGGTTCGACCGGTACTTCCGGCGTTATTTCGGGAGCGTCGGGTTCCGCCGGCGGCACGGCTTCCGGAACGGTGCGATCAGCCGTCTCCGGCGGGAGCGGCAGATCTACCGGTGGAAAGGAAACGTGGATGGGCGGGTGAAACGCCTCCGGGCGATCGGCAAAGTGCGGCGAGAAGAGAGAGAGAACCGCCGCGTGGACCGTAAGCGCCACCGCGAAAGCGACGGCGAATCGTTCGCGGTCCCGGACAAGCGCTACGACGCGGTCGCTCATCGATCGCCGTCGCGCTCCGCCACGAGGTTGGCCCCGCGGATACCGTTCGCCTGCAACACGTCCAGAACGGCGATCATCGTTCCGTACGGGATCGATTCATCGGCTTCGACGACGATGGAACGGTCCGAGTCGTCCGGCAGGGCGGCGGTAATCGCCTCGCCAAGTTCGGTGAGCGTAACGCGTTCTCCCGCGAAGTACAGCTCATCGCGGCTCACTACAGAGAGAACCAGATTGGGGGTGACCGCCTCCTCCGCGAACGCCGCGTCGGGGAGATCCAACTGGATTCCCGTCCGCGCGATGAGGGTGCTCGAAAGCATAAAAAAGATCACCAACTGGAAAACGACATCGATCATCGGTACGAGATCGACGCGGACCATCGACTGTAGGCGCCGTTGAAAACTCATCGTTCGTCCCGTTTCAAATAAAGAACGAGTTCGTTCACCCGATTCTCCAGCCGGATGATCGAGTGATTCACGCGGCTCACCAGGTAATTGTAGAAGGCTATGGCGGGTATTGAAACGATTATCCCCGCCGCCGTGGTGATGAGTGCCTCCGCGATGCCCCCCGCGAGGATCGCCGGGTCCCCGCCGCCCACTCCCTGGGCACCGAGGACGCCGAAAGCGGCTATGTTGCCGGTGACGGTGCCCAGGAGCCCGAGCAGCGGCGCAACGTGGGCGATCGTCCCCAAAAACGGCAAAAAGCGCTCCATCTTTGGGATTTCGAGGTTGGCGGCATCACTAACCGCCATGTGGATCGTCTCCCGCGAGTAGTCGCGATGTTCGATCCCTACTTTCATCAGGTTGGTTATCGGACTCGGGGACGTTTCGCATATGGCGAGAGCTTCGTCAAAATTGCCTTTGGCCAGTGTCGTCTCCAGGCGATGCATGATCGTCTCTTCGTCGACGCGGTTCTTGCGGAAGAAGAGCAGGCGCTCGATGACGATCGCGAGAGCGATGACCGACAGTACCAGGATCGTCACCAGGATCACGCCGCCTTTTTCGATAAGTACTATCAACCGATTGCCTCCTCAGAATCGTACGGTCACCAGCGCACCGATCTGCGGACCGGCGCCGGTAAAGGGATCCTTCGCGCCGACCGCGGCGCCCTGTGCGGTCCGTTTGTCCTCGGTTACGATCGCCACAAGATCGTCACCGAAGAGCGAAACGTCCACGTTGGCGGTTACGGCCACGGTGCCGCGAAAGTCCACCACCGGAGTCTGCCACGCATCGAACGCGGCAGTCGATCCCGAGAGGGTCGTCGAGACGCGGTCCGACACGTAGCCGAGGCGTATCCCGGCTACGCTCTCCGGCGCACGCTCGGCGCGGTCTCCCCACTCCTGCCGCCATTCCGTCGACGCACGCCAGGGGCCAACCGTTAGCCGGGCGCTGATGCCCGACGAGATCTCCTGTCGATCCTCAAGGGTTACCGGAAAGAGGCCCCGCCCTTCGTCGTACGGCGTTGTGTCGAGCGTCCTGGAGAGGTCTCGACCACGGAGGTCCCCGGCAAGTGAGAACCGGTTGGGGACGATCCGCCACTGTGCGAACAGACCCGCTTCAACCGACTCTTCCATTCCCGCATCCTCTGCCGGATAGGCGGCGGGGACGTCGCTCCAGAGAGTCTCCGGCTCCGGTTCCGTCACGGTGTAGCGTGCGTCCGCCTCGACGGTGAGGGCGCGGCCAAGGTCCGTTTCGACCGAAAGAGAGGCGGGGAAATAGACCCCGTGGCTCGGAATCCACGCCGTTTCGGCACCGGCGGCAACGTGGACGCCGCGACCGACAACGAACTCACCCTCGGCGTAGGCGGCCACGCGCTGACGATCACGGAGCGGCGTTCCCGTGTACAGGTCGGAGGAGTAGCGGATTCCGCCCTCGACGGTGACCCGCGGGAGAATCGCCTCGAACCCGAGGGCGGGACGAACGGTACCGTGGGAGGTCGAGAGGGCGTCTGTGGCGCCTCCGCCGACGGAGAGGATTTGCCGCGCGTCGGCGGCGTCGAAGGTGGCGAAGAGACTCATGGACTCGGACGGCCTCCAACGGACCGTGCCGTTCCCCCCGGCGCTTCGCCTATCCGCCGCGTAGTAGAGCGATTCCCCCTGCAACCCGCGCTGACCGCTGCTGTAGTCGGCCGAACCTTCCACCTCCCAGCGCTCGGAGGCAAAGGAGAGCCACGTTTCGAGTACGTTGTCCTGGAAGAGATATCCGGCGCCGGGTTCGCGGAACCATCCGCCGTCGGTGCGATCCTGTTCGAAGGCGATACGGAAATCGGGACCGTCACCGAACCGCGAGAGATCGAGCGACCCGTGAACGGAATTTCCGCTCCCTCCGCCGACGGAACCGGAGAGCAGGAGGCCCCCGCCGCCGGCCGGGACGGAACCCCCAACCGGTACGGGATCGGGGAGATCGGGCAAACCGACCACCGGTTCGATCAAAGTGTCCACGGGAATCACCCCGCCCGCCCGAAAGGGCGGCGCGGCGGGCGCTTCAAGGAGATCCAGGCGCACCTCCGCCGCGCGCACGCCCGCCTGGACAAACTCGTCCTCCACTTCCACCGTTTGCGCCGAAAGCACCGCGGCGCGGCAGACACAGAGAACCGCCGCGATCGTCACGGTGACGGCACGCGGTTGTATTCTGCTCATCATCGTTCACCCCGTATGCGTTGTGACCAGATCGAATCGGGAAAGAGCTCTTCCAGCCGGAGGGCCGCCCGATTCGCGGTTTCGCCGTCTTCCAGGTGCGTGGCGGCGATCGCCGCCACGCGATAGAGGCTCTCGGCGCGCCGATCATCACCGGCA
>JANQHT010000061.1 GCA_028282545.1 Spirochaetales bacterium | reverse complement strand
CAGCAACAACTGTGGCGGGCCGCGTCTCCGAGTTTCCAGGAGGAATCCGCATGAGCAGTCCCTTGACTTCCGAACCGCTTATCACTAGATCCGTACGTGTGGCACTTAGGAACCGGAATAAAACCCTGAGCCGCGATGACTTACTTGACAGTGTGTGGGGATATGGGGAGATACCCTCAACCCGCACCGTCGATGTGCATGTCGCCTGGCTCCGACAGAAACTGGGGCAGAGCCGGGACGAGCCCGGTTATATCAGGACCGTCCGCAAGCATGGGTACGTGTTTGTAGCGGACTGATCATGAATGAATAGGGACAGGTATCTCAGTGCGCAAGTGCGGGGCGGCTGTCTGCGGTGAGGATGAATCCAATGATTTTCTGAAGACAAAAGCACTGCGTCATATAAAGGCGGGGGTCAGCCGGACGATGGTGCTACCCGGTCGAGAGACGGAGGGAAATTCAAACCAAACGAAATATACCACGCGTATCTGTGTGTCGCCGGTCCGAGACTTGTTTCGTAAACGTGGAACTGCGTATACTTCTAACCGTCTACGCTACTCGTTTCGAATAGTTGCGTACGAACCAGTCGCTGAAAACTGGACGACGTGCGAGGCAGTTCGCGATTGAGCGAAAGCGTTTGTTGTAGCTTCGATACGCGTGTCTCGGCGTCGTCTCGAGGAGTGCAAACGTGACCGAGAAGTACAAATTCCTCTCTTTGAACGTATACATCACCATTGTTGCCGCAGCGGTATTCGGAGCGTTTATATTTATCGGCCTTGTACAGTTCAACAACATCCAGTCGATTGACGTTACCATTCTTGACTACATCAGGCAGGTGAAGCTCCGAAGTGAGCTCACCGCCGAAATCGACGCCACAATCGGGTACGGCGGCATCATCCACAACTTCAAAAACTTCGTTCTTCGCAGAGACGTCAAGTACTACGATCGCATTGTCCAGGGGTACGATGATGTAATTGAACTCGCTCAGCGTCTTTCAGAACTCGACTCGATTACCGACGATGACATCCACCAAGTGGGGGTGATTACGGATACGATGGCGCAGTACCGGCAGGGCGCCGACGTTGTCCGGAGTTCGATGGTCGCGGGGCTCTCGATTGAGGAGCTCGATGCGGTCGTTAAGGTCGACGACGGACCGGCAATCGATGCCCTCTTCAAGCTGAAGGAGAATTTCATCGAGTTTTCCTTGCACAAGGAGGAGGTGCTCCGCGACTCGGTAAGCGCCGCGTTTCGGAATCTCGTCATTTTCCTTGGGATAACCCTTGTCATGATCGGCATCTTCATCTTCTCCCTCGTCAGATCCCTCGGACGGGAACTTCGGTTGATGGCGCAGACCTCCGCAAATCTCGCTGAAGGCGATCTCACCAGTTCAATCATCATCGACAGCAATGACATGATCGGACGGTTGAGTACGAATTTCGATAACGCCATAACACGATTTCGGGACATGGTGGGGAATGTCAAAAAATCCGCGCGGGGCAACAAGGAGGCGGGCGACAAACTCCAGGGCGAAACTGAAAGCACACTCGCTGCAACCACCCAAATCTCAGCCAACCTCAATTCGCTACAGGGACAGGTTGAGACGCTCGCGAACGAAATTGGCGGCGCGTCGACTGCCGTCGAAGAGATTCTGGCCAATATCAACAGCCTTGTGGATCAGATCGGTCAACAGGCGTCATCGGTAACCCAGTCTTCGACGTCAATCGAAGAGATGACCGCAAATATCCAGAGCGTCGCCAGGATCGCCGCCGAGAAAGAGGAGGCTACCACAAACCTTGTCCGTATTACCGATGTCGGCAACGCCCGAGTGAACGAGACCAGTGCGACGATAGACGACGTCAGCAAGAGCATCGATGACATGCTCGAAATGATCTCCGTGATCAACGGCATCGCCGCCCAAACAAATCTGCTTGCTATGAACGCCGCAATCGAAGCGGCCCACGCCGGAGACGCGGGACGGGGTTTTGCCGTTGTCGCCGATGAGATCCGGAAGCTTGCCGAAGGCACTTCCTCGAAATCCAAAGACATCTCAGGAACGCTCAATGGCGTGATTGAGAAGATTAACTCGGCCCGCGAATCCAGTTCGTCCAGCGGAGCGGCGTTTGTGGAGATCAACGACGGAGTCAAAGCGGTTTCCGGGGCGTTTCACGAAATCACCGATAGTACGCGGGAACTTTCGACGGGTAGCGACGACCTGCTCACCGCCTCCGCATCCCTCATTCGAATCACCGAGGAGATCAAGTCGGGGTCCGCGGAGATGCAAATCGGTGCCCAGGAGATAAACAAGGCGTTGCTGGCCATCAAGGAGATCTCCGTGTCAACAAAGCGGGAGATCGACGAGATCACTCTCGGCGCGCAGAGCATCGACCGGGCCGCCAACACGATCAGTGTTCTCAGCCGGGAGAACAGTGAACAAGTTGGACGCCTCATGGAGGAGATGAAGTTCTTCAAAACCGAGGTTTCCTGAACCTCTGAGCCGTTTTTCCTACTCGTTTGGCATCAGCGCCCCCGCCTGACGGCCCGGGGGGCGTGCACCCATCTGTTTCGATGCACTCAACAGACAGTTGGCCGGGTCACGGTGCTGAAGACGGCAAGATAGACAACCCGGCGGCCCGTGCGAGCGCTCGTTGCCGGGCGTCGTACGTGATGAAGCTCTCCGGCGTTAGCTGCAGCGCGGTCGCGACATGAAGGATATCGAGCGTCCGACAACCGATCTTTGGCGTGTGGCGGACCAGCTTCCGGCAATCCTCCAGGAGCAACGGATAGTCGACGGCGGCCACGTGGTACTGACCGCGGCGTAACCGGTCGTCAAACAGAGCGATCAAGTGGTCAACCGTCGGGAAGTCGATTTCGTTCCAGAACACCTTGAGCATCAGTGCATTGAAGAACTCTGTCTGCAGATACGGTCCCACCGGGAGTGGATCGTCCTGCCCTATGACACACTCCTGCACGTATTCGGATTCCGGTTCACGTATGTACAGTTTGAGAAACGCGCTGGTATCAAGATAGATCACCAACGCCCCTCACGATCCTCGCGAACTGCCTCCTCGGCGCGGTGACCTGCGCTCGTGACGGCAGTGGCAAGGTGATCATCCCACACGGCGACGGGCTCGGGCCGCGGCGGAACGATCATCGCCGCCGGTCTACCGCGGTTCAGCACTTCGAACGTTTCGCCGTTCCGTACCTGCCGTTCGACCTCCGACCAAGACGCTTTCATTTCGCGAATCGAGATCCTTTTCACTGGAACAGTATACCATATTGTTACACAAAATGGGATCGAAAAAGAACACGTTTTGAGACTCAAGCTGCCCTTTGCCGAGCCGATCGCCGGCTAAGAAAAGAGCTTCTTGATCGTATCCGCGTAAAGCTGCGCCACGGTGTGGCGTTTGACTTCCTGTTTCGCCGACAGTTCCCGGCCAACCTGGAACACCTCCGGTACCAGGGCAAACCGGAAGATCTGCTCGAATCCCCGGAACCCGTTCTTTGCGCTCACCAGTGTATCGATAGACCGCTTGATCAACGCCTGGGCCGGTTCGCTTTGGACCAAGTCCCGAAGCGTTGCCTGCATCGCTCCGAGCGCGGCCCGGAGCGCTTCCTCGTTGGGTACGATCAGCGCGGAAAGGAACTTCTGGTCCTGGCCGACAACGACCGCCTGTTCGATCAGGGCGCTCTCACGCAGCTTCTGCTCGATGGGCAGGGGTTCCACGTTTTCACCGCCCAGCAGAACGATCGTGTCCTTTGCGCGGCCGGTGATCTTAAGTTCGCCCCGGTGCGTCAGAACACCCAGGTCACCGGTGTTGAGCCAGCGCTCGTCATCGATCATCGCCGCCGTTTCGTCGGGGCGCTTGTAGTATCCCTTCATGACCTGTGGCCCCCGGGCAAAGACGATTCCCTGTTCCCCCGGAGACAGTACGGTTCCACGTTCGTCGCGGATTTCGATCTCCGTTTCTGCGATCGGTTGTCCCACCGTCCCGAGCACCGGTTGGAACTGACTGCGGAAACAGAGGCCGGGACCCGTTTCGGTGAGGCCGTACCCTTCAAGAAGGGCGATACCGGCTGCGCCGAAGAAGGAATCAACGGAGGCGGGGAGGGCTCCTCCGCCGCTCACGCCGGCAACAAAGCGGCCGCCCAGGCGCTTTTTGATCTTTCCGAACACCAGGGCGTTTCCGAGAACTTTGAACGGCGAGAGCAGCAGCAACGGCACAATCGCCGCAATCGCGTCGAGCCCGCGAAGGCGTCGCCGGAAATCGGGGATGCGCCCGGCTACCATGTCGGTAGCCCAGCGGTGCGCGGACCCCACCCAGGTGAAGAAGCGGAAGAGCGCGAACTTTACGGCGCCCTGGGATTGCGCGTTTCGTGCGATTCCGGCGCGGATCGCCTCCCAAATGCGCGGGACGGAAGCCATCCATTGCGGCCGCACCGCACTTAGGTCGGCGAGCATGACCTGTCCGATCGGTTTGGAGTACGCCAGGCCGGAAGTCGACCCGATCGCCACGTACTGCGCGAGCCGTTCAAATGAGTGCCACACCGGGAGCACCGCCAGCCAGATGTCTCCGGGGCGGATTTCCATCACGGCGGGCACACTCCGTACCTGGTGGACAAAGTTCCGATGCGTGAGCATGACGCCTTTGGGTGTCCCCGTCGTTCCGGACGTGAATATGATCGTTGCCACGTCACCCTCGTCGCCCTGAGCGATCTCTGCATCAAGATCGAGAGTCGAGCCGGAGTGTATGTCGTCGTGTCCCAGGGCGATGACTTCGCGAAACGGTAGGATCTCTATGGCGGAAAGTCCTTCGGCAACCTCCGGTTGAAGTGAATCCGGGGTGAAGGCCTCGTCAAAGACGACAATCGTCTCTATCTTCGGCAGCTCGTCGAGTTTCCGCGCTATCTTGTCGAGCTGGTCGCGGTCCTCCACGACCACCAGCCGGCACTCCGCGAATCCGAGGATGTAGGCGATCTCGTCCGCCACACTGTCGTTCCCGCGCGGGACGTCAACGGCTCCGAGCGAGAGGGTCGCCAGGTCCGCAACGAGCCATTCGGCGCGGTTCTCCGAGATGAGCCCCACGTGATCGCCCCGTTGTATTCCAAGGCGCGAAAGGCCATGGGCGCAGGCGCGCACCTCATCGGCGAGTTCGCGATAGGTTCGTGGGTGGAAATCTCCGTTTGCGTCCTTGATATACTGGGCAACAACGGACGGGTTGTCCCGGATGGTAGCAGCAAAAAGCTGTGGAATGGTTCCGTTCAAGTGGTCCTCCGTGTCCGCCTGCAGTCTGACGAACACCCTAAGATTAATGCTTTGGGGACGTGATCGGAAACCGCGCCGTCTCCGGTGATTTCCGAGGCGTCCATTGCCCGAATTCCCGAAATCAATCCGCGTCCGCTTGCTTCCGGGCCAGTTCCATCAATGCGATGCCGTCATCAGCCACCGTATCTGCCTCTTTATGCTGGGTGTTCTGCTGGTTGATGGGGTGTGCGAATTCCGAACAAGTCGCGGAATGAGATTTGACAAATGGGACTACCTTTGTTATATTACTACTAACATGATGAGTAGTAATTATACCTCGGAAACGAAAGTTTGCCGAGATGCGGAGGACGTTTGACGATGAGAGATGCAAAGTACAACGTGGCGGTTGCTGGTGCGTTAGGTATGGTTGGAACCGAGATGATGAGGACATTGGAGCGGCGTGCCTTCCCGATCAGTGAGTTTCGTCCCCTTGACACTCCCGAGAACGTCGGCAGAGAGGTTGTTTTCGACGGCAAGGTGGTGCCGGTGCAATCTGCAACACAACAGAATTTCAAAGGGATCGACATCGCGATCTTCTCTGCGGGGGCCGCCGCGAGCAGGGAACTGGCACCAAAGGCAGTCGAGATGGGGGCGGTTGTGGTCGATAACTCGACGCAATGGCGCATGGACCCTGAGTGTCCCCTCGTTGTTCCCGAGGTCAACCCCGATGACCTCAAGTGGCACAGGGGAATCATACCCAACCCGAACTGCTCGACAATTCAAATGGTCGTTGTGCTCAAACCGCTCCACGACGCCGGCCGTATCAAACGGGTAGTCGTCTCGACGTACCAGGCTGCATCAGGAGGTGGTCGACGGGGTTTTGAAGGGTTGACGGCCGAAGTGCACGAGTATCTGGCAACGGGAAAACGAGTGGTGCCGCAGGTTCATCCCGTACAGCTCGCGTTTAACGCAGTGCCCCATATCGATGTGTTCCAGGAGCACGGTTACACCAAGGAAGAGTTCAAGATGGTGAACGAAACGCGGAAGATCCTGGGAGATAACTCGATCAGGGTCAATCCGACGGCGGTGCGCATTCCGGTTTGGTACGGGCATTCCGAATCGATTAACGTCGAAACTGAAACGAAGATCACGGCGGCGCAGGCAAGGAAAATCCTGTCGGCGGCGCCGAACGTGATGGTCAAGGATGATCCTGGGAACGACATCTACCCGACACCGCTCGACTCGAACGACGTGGACGAGACGATGGTGGGACGGATCCGAGAAGACCTGACGATTGATAACGGCCTGAATCTCTGGGTCGTGTCCAACAATATCCGAAAAGGTGCCGCGCTCAACGCGGTTCAGATTGCCGAAACGCTGGTAGCCATGGACCTAGTACGAGTCCCGGAACGAATGTGAGATGGTTGTACCGCAAGAACTGATGGTACCGGGAATCGACCAACCCGAAGTGTTTCGGAATCCGTCACCCGCTACGCTCTACGAGTACGCGCTAAAATACGAAAGCGGCACGGTGATCACGGCCCAAGGCGCTCTCTCCGTGCGGTCGGGCGCAAAGACTGGGCGCAGTCCGAACGACAAGCGCATCGTACGATCACGGGACGGCGATGCAAAAGGAATCGATCACGACATATGGTGGGGCGATGTCAATCGTCCGTGCAGTGAGTTCTCTTTTGCCATGAACCGGGAGCGGGCAATCGATTACCTCAACACCCGGGATCGGGTCTTTGTTGTCGATGCCTTTGCGGGGTGGGATGCTCGTTACCGCCTCAAGGTGCGAACGATATGTGAACGAGCCTATCATGCTCTGTTTATCTCCAACATGTTGATCCTGCCTTCCGCAGAGGAGCTTGAGACGTTCGGAACTCCGGACATCACGCTGTACAATGCGGGTCGTTTTCCCGCCAATGGTCACACCGGCGACAACCCCAGCAAGACGAACGTTTCGATCGACTTGGAGCGTGGGGAAATGGTGATCCTTGGAACCGAGTACGCCGGCGAGATGAAGAAAGGCATCTTCACCTTCCTTAACTACCGCATGCCGAAAAAGGGAGTTCTTTCGATGCACTGTTCGGCAAACGAGGGTGAGGGCGGCGACGTTTGCCTTTTTTTTGGGCTGTCTGGCACGGGCAAAACTACCTTGTCGGCCGATTCCACACGACGTCTGATCGGCGATGATGAACACTGTTGGACTCCCTACGGAGTCTTCAACATCGAAGGTGGATGTTACGCGAAGTGCGTCGGGCTCGATCCCAAAAAGGAACCGGAGATTTTTTCAGCCATCCGATTCGGGACGGTGCTGGAAAACGTTGTGTTTGATCCGATTCAACGCGCGGTCGACTACTCGGACACTCGAATCACGGAAAACACGCGGTGTTCTTACCCGATCGGGTACATCGACAACGCCAGAATACCGTGCACGGGCGCGCACCCGCGGAATATCGTTTTCCTTACGTGCGACGCCTTTGGGGTTTTGCCACCGGTGAGTCGCCTTACGTCGGAACAAGCGATGTACCATTTTATCAGTGGGTACACCGCCAAGATCGCCGGAACGGAACAGGGCGTCTCCGAGCCACAGGCAACGTTCTCCGCGTGTTTCGGTGCGGCCTTTTTGGTCTGGCATCCTTCGCGTTATGCCGAGTTGCTCGCGGAGCTGATTGACAGGCACGGCACGAAGGTCTGGCTCGTGAACACCGGGTGGACGGCGGGCGGGTACGGTGAAGGGGAGCGGATTCCGCTCACCATTACACGCCGAATTATCAACGCGATCCACTCGGGCGTACTGAACACGATGCCGGGTAGGTGCGATCCAGTGTTCGGTTTTGAGGTGAAGACGGCGCTCCCGGGCGTTCCCGGTTCAATGCTCTGGCCCGAGGACAGTTGGACGGATCGAACTCGATATCGCCATGCCAAAGCGGAATTGGCGCGTCTCTTCCAGGGTAATTTCACCACCTGTGCACCGGGCAGTTCCGATGCGATTTGGGACGCCGGCCCCGCCTGCGCGTAACTGCGGATACCTTAGGAGGGTTGGGTCGGTCCGTAAAATCGATCCCAATACGTTTTCACGTCCTGCTTGAGTTGCTCGAGGTGTTGCTCCATCGCGTGCTCGGCGCGGTCCGGATCGCGTGCCTCGATGGCGCGCAGCACATTGACATGTGCCGTCATGAGGGAGGGGTGGACCTTGCTTCGAAGGTGCTCAAACAGCTCCGATTGCTGCCCCAGCATCGACAGGATGACGTATAGGGATGCAAGCGCCTCGTTCCCGGAGGCTTCCGCAATCGTCTTATGAAACTCGATATCATCGGTCGCAATGCTCTTGCCCTGTTCGTGGTGTTTTCGCTGGTGATCGATAGTATCCCGCAGGTGCTGGAGTTGTTCTTCGGTAATCCGCTCCGCCGCCAGACGGGATGTCGCCCTTTCGATCGCCTGCCGCGCTTCCAGAGCCATGAGGAATTTTCTTAGAACGTTGCTATTGATCAAGTCGTTGAGTTTGCGTTTGTGTGCCTCGATGTTCTGGTTGTTGTAGGCCCTTTTTATTGCGGCTCTGCCCGCTTCCGTGAGCGTTCGCCCGCGAATACTGTGTTTTGTGAGGAAACCTCGGTTTTCGAGTTGATTCAGCAACCGACCAACCGTCGCCGAACTGACGTCTATGTCATACGTCTCGAGTTCATCCTTTACGTGCCACGACCCGACGGGGTCACTGGCTCGACCAATGATTTCGAGAACCGCGAGGGCGCGCTCGCTGATCGGTGAATCCATCGTCGACTCCTACTCATGTGATGAAAAGTTTGGTTCGATCTCCATAGTACGCTGGAAATCGTGAGGCGTCCACGGAGTGTCTTGAGGAATTTGCGGAATTGCCCCCTTGACTCCACCCTTGAACGTGGTACAATACTACTCATCAGAAGAGTAGTAATAAATGACCATCGTATTCCGGGAGGTTTGTATGTTCGCAGGTGTCTTTACCGCACTGGCTACACCATTTGACCAGAAGGGGCGGATTGACTGGGATCATTTTGAAAGACTCGTACAGACTCAGATTGAAGCGGGTGTTGACGGCCTCGTCCCCGTTGGAACGACCGGCGAATCACCGACCCTCAGTGCAGAGGAATGCCACGACATAACGTCGGCCGTTGTCCGTTGGGCCAACGGCCGGGTGCCGGTCATCGTTGGAGCCGGATCCAATTCGACCTGTGAGGCAATTCGAAAGGCGCAAGCGGCTCGCCGCCTGGGTGTCGATGCTACAATGCAGGTTGTTCCGTACTACAACAAACCGACGCAAGCGGGCCTCTTCCGGCACTTCATGGAAATCGCGGACACGGTGGATATACCGTTGGTTGTGTACAACGTTCCAATTCGGTCCGGGGTTGGCATTTCCACTGCTACCATTCTGGATCTATCCAAACACGAACGCATCACGACGTTGAAGGATGCCGGCGGCAATGTATCTGAAACCAGCGACATCGTATCTCGAAGGCCGGAAGGCTTTTCCGTGCTGTCGGGTGAAGATGGGCTGACCTTTCCGATGATGGCATTGGGCGCCGAAGGTGTGATTTCCGTACTCAGCAACATCTTTCCAAAGCATGTTGTCCGAATGGTTCGGCTTTGTCGTGCCGGGGAATGGGGTGAGGCGCGGTATATCCATTTCGCGCTCCAACCGATCATTCGGCTGCTTTTTGAAGAGACCAATCCGATTCCACTGAAAGCGGCGATGGCGATGAGGTTTGGCACGGGTGAGTACTACCGTTTGCCGCTGGTTCCCATCTCACCGGATTTGAGGGCACGGTTGGCCGGTGTTGTTGAAGAACTATCCGGCGATGCCGCCATGGCATAGACGCGGGCTGGACAGTTTCCTTCCGTAGCTGTTGCGTCGTTGTTGCCCGCGTGGTTAGATGGATCATGGGGGAACGATGACGCGATTGATAATCAACGGTTGCAAAGGGCGGATGGGTCGCGTCCTCAGCGATCACGCGGAGCAGGACGGTGCATTCGAAGTGGTCGCAGGGATCGATCCGAACGATTCCGGTGATTCTGCGCCCGGATATCCAGTCTACACTTCGGCAGCCGACGTGGTCGAATCGGCAGACGTCGTGGTTGACTTTTCCAGTCCCGCTGGGATACCGGCGCTCGTTGACGAGGCGGTGTCACGGCGGTGGGGAATGGTTGTGGCGACAACCGGCCTTGATCCCGGGCACCTGGAGCAATTGCAGCGCGGCGCGGAACGTGTACCGATTCTGCGCGCTGCGAACATGTCGCTGGGTATCAACCTTCTCAAGCTGTTGGTGAAACAGACGGCTACGGTTCTGGGCCAATCCTTTGACGTCGAAATCATCGAGCGACACCACCGAATGAAACAGGACGCACCGAGCGGTACCGCGCTGGTGCTCGCGGAAGCACTACGGGACTCGATCGACGCGCCGCGCACAATCGTCCACGGTCGAGAAGGGAAAGAACAACGTCGCACGGACTCCCAGATCGGTGTCCACGCGGTTCGTGGCGGGACGATCGTTGGAGAGCACGACGTTGTTTTCGCGGGCAACAACGAACTCATCGAGCTCTCCCACAAGGCATACTCGAGGTCGTTGTTTGCCGTTGGCGCATTAAAGGCAGCAGAGTACGTTCGGTCGAAGAAGCCCGGGTTGTACGGTATGGACGACCTGGTCGCTGAATCTACCGCCGTAACGCGTCTGTACACGGGCGATGAAGCGTTGATTTCGATCCCATCGCTCCCGGCAAAACCGGCAATCGCCTTTGACCTGTTCCAAGCCTTTGCCGATGAGGGCATCAGCCTAGACATGATCAGCCAAACGTCCGTGGGGAAGAACTCGATCAGTCTATCGTTTACCCTCCGTGAGTCGGATGCGGATATCGCCGATACGCTCCTCCAACGTCTCTCAGACAAAGAGGAAATAGACGGCGCGACGTTGACCAGGGGCCTGACCAAAATTGTAGTTGAAGGTATCGGTATGGAATTGCAGTCGGGTGTTGCGGCTTCGGTATTCGCGGTTCTCGCTGATCTGGGGGTTGAGCCGTTGGCGGTTTCAACGTCTGAGACGAAGATTGGTTGTGTCATCAACGACACGGACGCGACCTCCGTCATCAACGCAATCAGAAGTCGATTCGACGTGTAGGGCTCCCGTTTCAAAGTTGACATAGACCGAACTCGTGGTACAATAGTTATAACTACTCATCTAATGAGTAGTTATATGTCGTGGTACAGGGTGTGCCTCGCATATACCTGGATTTACGGGGAGTTGATCGATGGCGAGTGGGTACAACAGCGTCGTAATCGGCGGAGGCATCATCGGTCTGTCGTGCGGATATCACTTGAGTCTCTGCGGGAAGAAGACGCTTGTCGTTGACAGGGGCGAGTTTGGTGGTGGTGCATCCGGTGCGTGCGACGACATGATTCTCCTTCAGTCGAAAAAGCCGGGGATTACGCTACAATTCGCCTTGGAGAGTCTGGAGATCTACCGGTCGTTGGGCAAGGAACTCGGGCGGGATCTCGGTTTTATGCAACTCGGCGGAATGATCCTGATCCAGAATGACAATGAACTCGAAATCGTGGCCGGTTTTGCGGAGGAACAGAGGGCGAATGGTCTCGATGTGACGGTGATCGGCAAGCAAGAGGTCGCCCGACGGCAGCCGCACATCAGCGATCGATTTGTGGCGTCAACGTACTCTCCGGAGGACGCCCAGGTCGATCCGTTCCACGTGATGCAAGGGTTTTTGGACGCTGGGAGTCGGTTGGGCATGGAAGCGGTCTACCATGACGGCGTAACGGCGATCGACCAATCGGCGACTGGAGGATGGTGCGTGACGCTTGCAAGTGGACGTCTGATTGAATCAGAAACGATCGTTGTGGCCGCCGGAGCGTGGTCGGGACGAATCGGGGACCTCCTGGGGGTCGATATCCCCATTTCGCCGAAACGCGGGCAATTGCTCATTACGGAAAAGACACCCCCGGTAGGACAGACGAATCTCTGGACGGCGTCATACATGGTTACCAAGCTGCGGCCCGACCTTTCGGATGTACCTGATGATTCGGACGAGGCCAAGTTAGGACTCGGATTCTCATTTACGCGGACAACGGACGGCAACTACCTTGTCGGGAGTACCCGCGAACCCGCAACGTTTGACAAGCGGATTAGATCACAGACTGCGATGCGCATTCTGAGTGAGCAACTCGTTCGGAACGTCCCGATCATGAAGCACGTTCACATTATTCGGCACATTGCAGGGTTGCGACCGGCAAGTGTCGACGGGAAAATGATCCTCGGCGAATGGCCGCGGTTGCCGGGAGTTTTCGTGGCGACTGGACACGAAGGAGATGGAATTGCGCTCGCACCGATTACCGGGAGGAAGCTCTCCGACTTGGTGTGCGGCAAACCGACCACAGGCGATCTCGTGGAACTTTCGCCGGAACGATTTTGCGGAAAAACAACTTGCAAAGTCCCGGAAGTGTGATACAATCTTTTAACTACTCATGAGATGAGTAGTAGTTAACCTCGGACGATACGTCTGGGAAACCCTTGGGGAGGTCAAAATGAAGAAACTACGTACATTGGCTGCTGCGGTCGTGCTGCTCCCGGTTGCATCGTTTGCGTTTGCCACAGGGCAAACGGAGGTGGGCGGTTCGGCCGGCGGAGTTGGCGACCCAATCGAAGCGGCAACGTATACCTGGACTGCCGGTGGAATGGGTGGTGGCTGGTACACGACCGCCGGTGGCATGGCGGCGATGGTGACCGAGTCTGAGCCCTCTGTTACGATCAAAGTTATTCCCGGCGGCGGCATGGAAAACCCGTTGAAACTCGCGGCGGATCAGATGGAAATCGGGTGGGGCGTTAGCTTCATCGACAAGGCGGCGTACGCTGGAACCGGGCCGCTCTTTGATCGCGAATACTCCAACTTTTCGGGTCTCGCGGGCGGATTCTCGGTCGACTATTACCATTACCTCGCGGCAGAATCGACCGGTATTTCGACGTTTGAACAGTTCGTCGACAAGATCAAAGCCGGCGAGGCGGTCAAAGTTGCCGCTCCGATGGCCGGTACCTCCGGGAACACGATGACCGGCTTTCTCCTTGATTACTACGGCTTGTCGTTCGACGCGATCGAAGCGGCCGGGGGTCGGGTTACCTACGCCGTCTACGGTGACATGGTGAACCTCTACAAGGATCGACACGTCGATTACGTAATTGCAGCGCTCGGCCTTCCCGGTGCAGCGATGACGGAGATGGCGATCAGTCGAGATTCCACGCTTCTGTCCATGAGTGACGATGCGATAGAGTTCCTGTCTGACACGTTTGGAACCGTGAGTCTTGACAGCGGCGTCTCCTTTATCCCGGGTGGAACGTACGCCGGTATCGACAACGACGTCCAGGCGATTGGCCACTCGACGGGCATAAATGCCGGGCCCAGTTTGCCCGACAATGTGGCGTATCTCTTCGTTAAGACGCTCATCGAAAACATCGAAGAGGTCCAGGCGTTGAGCCCGAGTTTCGCGAAGTACTTCTCGCCGGAAAGCGCACCGTACACCGTCGTTCCGTTGCATCCGGGCGCGGAGCAATATTATCGTGAGGCGGGCCTGCTCGACTAACACTGACTTCCAGCATCGTCGACGGCGTGAATCGTTTTGGGCTCGATCCCGTGCGGATCGAGCCCGTTTCGAAACCAGCTATCAGGAGCGTGTCAAATGCGTGAAATCAAGGGTTGGGCAAAATGGCCAATCAGTATCTGCCTCACGGCCATTGCGCTTTTTCACCTTTACACGGCGATATTCGGCGTGTATCAGCCCAGAATACAACGGGGAGTTCACCTGATGGTGCTGCTTCCGATGGCATTTCTACTGTTTCCGGCGACGAGGAAATCTCCGGTGGACCGCCCCACGGCACTGGACGTGGGGCTCGCGGTGCTGGCGGTGCTCCCGCCATTATTCATCATTCTTGCCAACGACCGACTGAACTTGAGATTCGCGCTACTCGATCCGGTTCAACCAATCGAAATGGTCCTGGGTGCGTTGAACATTGCGCTGGTGATTGAAGCGCTCAGGCGGGCGGTCGTTCCGGCGATGGCAATTCTGGTGGGAGTGTTTTTCGTCTACCTCTTTGCGGCGCCGCTACTGCCGGGGATCTTTTACAACAAACCGATGCCAATTGCCCGCGCGATCGAGATCAACTACCTCATCACCAATGCCGGCATCTACGGAACGATCGTAGGTGTCACCGCCACGTTTGTTGCACTCTTTGTCATATTCGGTTCGTTCATGCAGAACACCAATACGGGGGAATACTTCACTGACCTTGCCAAGAAACTCGCCGGCAGCGGTCCGGGCGGACCGGCCAAGATCGCGGTGATCAGTAGCGGATTGTTTGGTTCGATCAGCGGTGTTGCCGCAGCCAATGTCTATGCGACCGGGGTATTTACTATTCCCATGATGAAGCGTTTGGGATATCGCAGCCAATTCGCGGGTGCGGTTGAAGCAGCTGCTTCTACCGGCGGAATGTTGATGCCTCCAATTATGGGAGCCGGCGCGTTTGTGATGTCGGAAATCACCGGTATTCCCTATCTTCAGATTGTCATAGCAGCACTCCTCGGAGCGACGTTTTACTACGTCAGCTTGGTGCTTCGTGTTCATTTTGCCGCGATGAAGGACGGTCTCGTAGGAATCGACGAGGCGTCGAAGGTTTCCATGAAACAGCTTTTGAGAGATTCGTACCAGTTGATACCGCTTGTTCTGCTGGTGTGGCTCCTTGTCGAGGGGTACTCTCCGTTTATCGCGGCCGTATACGCTATCCTGGCTACGTTCCTTCTCAGTTTTGTGAAGAAGAAAACGCGGCTCACGCCGAAACGTCTGTACGAAACTTTCAGGCTTTCCGGGCAGAACCTGATCATGATTGCGATCTCATGTGCCGGCGCCGGAATAATCGTCAGCATCGTTACATACACTGGCCTTGCCCTCGGGATTGCAACGGTCATATCAACGTGGTCCGGCGGGTTTCTCTTCCCCGCACTCTTCCTGGTTATGTTTACCTCCCTTCTGCTCGGGATGGGGCTGCCCTGTACGCCCGCCTACATCATCGCCGTTACCATCGGTGGGCCGGCACTCATGGCAATGGGGATTGATACGCTGCCTGCACACCTGTTCACCTTTTACTACGCAATCCTTGCCGGCGTTACGCCGCCGGTTTGTATTGCAGCCTATTGCGGAGCTGCAATTGCCGGATCAAAACCACTTGGTACCGGATTCGAAGCTGCGAGACTTGCAATCGTCGGCTTCGTAATACCATACATTTTTGTGTACAACCGGGCTCTGTTGATGCAGGGCACCTTTGTAGAGATCATTACGCTCATCGCACTCATCACCGTTGCAGTAACGTTTATCGCCGCCGGGATGCGCGGTTATCTGACTCGCGCTCTGAAGCCGATGGAACGAGCGATGGTCATGGCATTCGGTGTCGCGCTCGTGTTTTTCGCGACAAAACCCCACGTGATAAATCAAGTCGGTTGGCGCATCGGAATACTTGTTGTAGCCGTCGCCATGATCGCGTTTTCGGTGGTACGGAAACGAATGTCAACGGAACCGGTAGTTGCCGCGTGACCAGCAGGGAGCGTGAGCGCCTCGTCTGTCGTTGTGAGGAGGTGTCGCTTGGAGAGATTGAGAACGCCATCGACGCCGGCGCGGCGACACTGAACGAGGTGAAGCGACGCACCCGTGCCGGAATGGGCCTTTGCCAAAGCCGCACCTGTTCGCGACTCATCGCGCGTATCGTTGCCGAGCGAACCGGCAGAGGGATAGAGGAGGTCGACACCGTGACGGTTCGTCCGCCGGTGCGCCCAATCGCGCTGAAGGTATTTGAGAATCGCAGCGATGAACATGAGGGTTGAAGACCACCCGATCCTGGGCGTATTGGACAACGAGTCTGACGGCGTCCGTGTAGTAGTAGACGGGGAAGCACTCCAGGCTCGTCCGGGAGAGGTCATCGCTGCCACGTTGATGGCTCATGGTCGGAGTGTGTTTCGCTATACGAACCGACGCGGGGAACCACGTAACCTGTTCTGCGGAATCGGTCGTTGCACCGATTGCGTGATGACAGTTGACGGTATCCCGAATGTTCGGACCTGCGTAACCGTTGTACGGGACGGAATGGTCGTTGAGACTCAGCGTGGCAACGGTGCGTGGGGACGCTGCGATGACGGCCGTTGATATCGCAGTTGTCGGGGCGGGTCCCGCCGGACTCTCTGCCGCTATTGAAGGTGCTCGATCGGGTGCCAGTGTGTTGTTGCTCGACGAAAATGACAAACCCGGCGGGCAGCTGTTCAAGCAAATTCACAAGTTCTTCGGTTCCAGGGAACATCGTGCCGGTACGCGGGGAATTGACATTGGAACGCAGTTACTGAGTGAGGCGCGAGAACTGTCGATCGACATCTGGCTCAACGCCGAGGTGTGCGGCGTCTACGACAATAACGAACTCGCCGTAGTCGTGAACCATTCAACGTCAAAAACCGTCCGGGCCGGTGCCATTGTTCTGGCTACCGGTGCTACGGAGAATGCGGTTAGTTTTCCCGGTTGGACGCTTCCCGGCGTCATGAGTGCCGGGGCCGCGCAAACGATGGTTAACATCCACCGTGTGCTTCCCGGGCATCGCGTACTAATGATCGGGTCCGGGAATGTCGGAGTCATTGTATCGTACCAGCTCCTGCAAGCCGGCGCGGACGTCGCTGCAATCGTCGAGGCGGCTCCCTCGCTTGGTGGTTACGGTGTGCACACGGCGAAGGTTCGCAGGGCAGGGGTGCCGTTCTACACGTCTCATACGGTTCTCAAAGCGGAAGGGGCCGACCGGGTCGAATCGGCCGTAATTGTTGAACTCGACAAGGATTGGAACCACGTTCCGGAAACGGAGAAAACACTCGCCGTCGACACAATCTGCATTGCCGCCGGACTCACACCGCTCGTTGAGCTGGGCAGATCTGCCGGATGCCACGTTGTGTTTGAACCGACGCTCGGAGGTTGGATTCCTGCACACGATAGCTACATGGAGACGAGTGTCCCCGCGGTCTTTGTTGCCGGGGACATCGCCGGAGTGGAAGAGGCAAGCACCGCGATGGAAGAGGGGCGTCTTGCAGGGATCGGTGCGGCAGCAGTCCTTGGTTATTATGGCGCGGACGAACGCAACGCGTTGTCGCAAGTCGTCTGGAATCGGCTGGACGCGCTCCGGAGTGGACCATACGGCCGGAAGCGACGTGAGGCAAAGGAAGTTCTCCTCCGAGCCGGGGAGAACGCGACGTGACAATCGACCGGACGCAAAACGAACGGGAAGGAGTAGCCTACACCGGCACACCGTCTGAACAAGAATTGCACGACTCCGGCGGATACGCCACACAGGAACGCCAGGAACGAGGTCCCGTTGCTTTTATCGAGTGCGTGGAGTGTATTCCCTGCAATCCCTGCGAATCGGCGTGCCCATACCATGCCATAACGGTTGGACCAGATATCACCGCTTTACCGCAACTTGACGGTGAAAAGTGCATTGGTTGTGGGCTCTGTATCGCCGTGTGTCCCGGGCTCGCCATATACGTCAAGAGCAAGCACCACAGTGAAACGCACACAACGATCAGTTTTCCGTACGAGTATGTGCCGCTCCCTTCCAAGGGTGATACGGTGAACCTGACCGATCGAAACGGCGATGTTGTTTGTCAGGGGCGTGTTCTTAACGTGTTCACTTCCCGGCGGAACGATCGCACCGCCGTCGTTCAAGCAGAATTCGACAAACGGTATTGCAGCGAAGTCGTTTCGATGAAACTCCCCCGATCGGACGAACGGGAGCGCGGCCGGTGATCTTCAGTTCGCGGCGAAAGAAAAAACGCTGAGCAAGAGGCCGCTCTACGCAAACCCCATCAGCCCGCGAAGCGTGTGGAGCCCCGGGGCGAGCGTTGCCGTTTTTTTTACAGCGAAGAGCACGCCGCCGCTGTAGCACTCGCGTCCGATTGCGTCGCTTTTGATCGATAGACGTTCCCCGGGGATACCAAAGATGACCTCCTGGGTCGCCACAAACCCTGGTAGACGTACCGAGTGGATTCGGATGTTCTCCAGATCGCCGCCACGGGCGCCGTCGAGAAACTCTTCGCCAACTCGCTGCGGCGGCTGAAACGTGTTGCTTTCGTTCATAAGCCGCGCCGTGGTCATCGCCGTACCCGACGGAGCTTCGGCCTTCTGATCGTGGAATATCTCCACGATCTCCGCTTGGGGCATAAACCTGGCGGCCTGTGTGGCGAACTCCATCATGAGGACGGCGCCGATGCTGAAGTTGGGGGCGATCACCGCCGGCAGGTTATGTTCCCGCGCCCACGTGTCTACCTGATGTTCATCTTCCGGCGTGAACCCGGTCGTGCCGACCACCGGTGCGGCGCCGCTCTCGAGAATCGTCTTCACGTTTGTCATGCGGGCCGACGGTGCGGTGAAGTCGATCACCACACCCGCTTCGCCGTTTCGAATGACCGCTGCGAGATCGTCTTCCACATCCGCCGCACCGGCGAATTCGAGCGCATCATCGGCCTCGACCGCCGCTACCATGACGCGGCCGACCTTTCCCTTTGCACCGTTCACCACAACTCTCATCGTTACCCCCACTGATCGTTAATTCGCAGGGTAGCACACGGCGGCGGTGCGGTCATCCGGCGATTCTGGACACGGTGCGGCGAATCGGCCAAGATGCCGCATGGATCCGTCGGAACGATTTGCGAACATATCGCCCCTGGATCACCGGTACTACGCCGCCAACAGGGAGCTCTTTGAGCGCCTGTCGTTGTATGTGAGCGAGACGGCCGCTGTTCGGTACGCGGTGCGCGTTGAGGCGGCGCTTCTATCCGAGCACGTTCAGCGCCTGCTCCCGGATTGGAGCGGGGACCTCGACGAAATCGCTTCCGTTCACGAACGCGTTTCACCGGTCGATGTCGCTACCGAAGAAGAGAAGACGCGCCACAACGTGCGGGCAATCGTGAACGTACTCCAGGCGCACCTTCCCGGGGATGTGCGGCACCTAATCCACCTGGGCGCAACGTCCGTGGATATCCTCGATACCGCTGCGGCTATGCGGTACCGGGACGTTACGCGGGAGGTACTCGTTCCGCTTCTCGCGGACCTGTTGGAAGCCCTCATCAGCCGTGCCGAAGGGCAGGCCGAGACGGAACAGATAGGCAGGACCCACGGCCAGTTCGCCGTCCCGATCACTGTGGGTTTTGCCCTAGCGGAGTACGTAGCACGGCTCGGTGATTGCCTGGAACGGATTCACCGGGGAACGGAGGACCTCCGCGGCAAAATCTCCGGCGCGGTGGGAAGCTACAACGCGACAAGCGTGCTCTACCGCGATCCCGAAGAGTTCGAACGAGCCGTCCTATCTCGCCTAAGCCTGCTGCCGGGCGAACACGCAACGCAGATCGTCGCTCCTGAGCCGCTCTTGCGATTGCTACTCGAGTTCAACACCGCCTTCGGCGTGATCGCCAACCTAGCCGACGATCTGCGCAACCTGCAGCGTTCCGAAATCGGCGAGTTCCGTGAGTTCTTCGCTCCCGGCCAGGTGGGATCGTCCACGATGCCTCACAAGCGGAACCCCTGGAACGCCGAGCACGTAAAAAGCCTCTGGAAGGCCTTTGCACCGCGGGCGATGACGTGGTTCATGGATCAGATCTCCGAACACCAGCGCGATTTGAGCAACTCCGCCTCGGCGCGTTTTATCGCCGATTACGTTGCAGGGTTTGCCGCGGCGGTGGCGCGCATGCTTTCGATTGTCCGCAAACTCGACGTTGATACTGAGAGGATTGAGCGGAATCTATCGGAAGGATCGCGGATGGTTTTGGCGGAACCGATGTACATCGTCCTGGCCGCGGCAGGGCACGTGGACGCCCACGAACGGGTCCGGCGCCTGACGCTCGAGGCGGAGCGGACGGGCGTCCCCCTGATCGAAGTCGCGCGTCGGAAATCCGATACGTGGCGAGAGATCCGTGACGCCTGTGAGTCCCTGACCGGCCTGGACGCCGACGTCTTTTTCGCAGATCCGCGGAATTACACGGGGCGCGCCGCGGATCGGGCCAGGAAAATTTGCGAGCGCGGCAGGGAACGACTTCGGAACCTGCGTCGGAAATAGGATCATAGCAATGCACACATCAGATACAGCACTTGTTCTCGCGGACGGTCGCGGATTTTCAGGAAACTCCTTTGGGGCGTCGCCGCCGGCAGCCTCGGAGCTTGCAGACCGCGTGCACCGGAGCGAGTCGGCCCTGCTGCGCACCGTCGGCGAGGTCGTTTTCAACACGGCGATGTCCGGCTACGCCGAGGTGCTTACCGATCCCTCCTACACAGGGCAAATCGTGGCGATGACCTATCCGCATATCGGGAACTACGGCGTTTCCGACGAATGGTCGGAATGCGGGCCCACCGGCGGACACAGCGGGATCGCGTCGGAATCACCGCGCGGCGCATCTCCCGCCCGGACGGTATCGGTGGCCGGCTTTGTCGTTCGCGAGCTTTACGACGGCCCCGTTCCGGAAGGGCGGGAACGTCTCGATACGTATCTGTCGCGGCACGGTGTACCGGGGATCATGGGTCTGGACACGCGGGCGCTGACCCTCCACCTGCGCCGTGTGGGTGCCCAGAACGGCGTCATCGTCCAGGAGCCTTCCACCGACCGGGAGCGTTCCGTCGCGGCCGGGATCGCGGCGCACTTCCCGCCCATGGAAGGGCGCGGACTGCTCGCCGAAGTGGGAACGCACGATCCGGTGGTGCTGCCCCCGCCGGATAACGCTCCTCCCGGTCCGCACCTCGCTCTCTACGATTGCGGTGTCAAGGCCAATATCGTCCGTGAGCTCCACGCGCTGGGGTGTACGATCACGATCGTGCCGTCCACCGCCACGGCCGAGAAGATTCTCGCCACCGGTGCGGAGGCGGTCCTGCTCTCAAACGGCCCGGGAGACCCGGCGGTCCTGGAACACCAGGTCGCCCAGGCGCGATCCCTGATCGGTCGGACGCACCTGCTGGGGATCTGCCTGGGTCATCAGATCCTCGCCGAGGCCGCCGGCGCGAGGACGGGCAAGATGAAATTCGGCCATCACGGCGTCAACCACCCCGTGCGCGACGAGTTCGGTGGCCGCGTATTCGTGACGAGCCAGAATCACGGGTTTGCCGTGGAGGAGTCGACTCTGCCCGATGGGATGAACGTCTGGTTTCGTAACGCCAACGATGGAACGATCGAGGGTCTGCGCGATGAGTCGCGGGGTATCAGGACCACGCAGTTTCACCCGGAAAGCGCCCCGGGGCCCGCCGACAGTCGGTGGATATTCGCGGCGTTCCTCGAGGGAGTATCGGAATAATGCCGCGCCGCAACGACATATCATCGATTCTTCTCATCGGATCCGGTCCCATCGTGATCGGCCAGGCCTGTGAGTTCGACTACTCCGGGAACCAGGCGGTTCGCGCCCTTCAGGAAGAGGGGTACCGCGTCATCGTGGTGAACCCAAATCCCGCGACGGTCATGACGACCCCCGGGACGGCGGACACGATCTACATGGACCCCCTGGAGAGTGATTACCTGGAAGCGATCATCGCACGGGAGAAACCCGACGCGGTTCTCGCCACGATGGGCGGGCAGACCGCTCTCAATCTCTCCATGGACCTGGAAGCCGCCGGGGTCTTCGCCCGGCACGGTGTCGAAGTGATCGGTGCGTCGATAGATTCGATCCGCGTTGCCGAGGATCGGGGCGAGTTCAAGAATCTGGTCGCTTCGATCGGTCTCGAGAGCCCGCAATCCGCGGTGGTGGGGTCCCTTTCGGAGGGAATATGCGCGAAGGCGGAGTTTGGACTACCGCTGATCATCAGACCCAGCTATACCCTGGGCGGGAAAGGCGGCAGCATAGCCCACTCGGACGGTGAGGCGCGTACCGCGATTGAACGGGCCCTTTCGGAGAGTCCGGTGAATACCGCCCTTGTCGAGGAGAGCCTCATCGGATGGCAGGAGTTTGAACTCGAAGTGATGCGGGACTCTGCGGACAACGCGGTCGTCGTCTGTTCGATCGAAAACGTGGACCCCATGGGCGTCCACACGGGCGACAGCATCACCGTCGCACCGATCCAGACGTTGTCGGACCGCGAGTACCAGCGAATGCGGACCGCCGCGATCGAGATCCTCCGGGCCGTTGGGGTCGAATGCGGCGGATCGAACGTTCAGTTCGCCTTCAACCCGCGGGACGGGCGCATGGTGGTGATCGAAATGAACCCGCGCGTTTCCCGAAGCTCGGCTCTCGCAAGCAAGGCAACGGGCTTTCCCATCGCTCGTGCGTCGGCGCGGCTCGCCGTGGGGTATACCCTGGACGAAGTCATCAACGACATCACCGGCAAGACCGTCTCCAGCTTCGAACCGGCCCTGGACTACTGCGCCGTCAAGGTGCCCCGCTTTGAACTGGAGAAGTTCCGGGAGGGGTACGCGTCGCTGGGAACGCAGATGAAGTCCGTGGGTGAGAGCCTCGCCCTGGGCAGGACCTTCATCGAAGCGTTGAACAAGGCGATCCGCGCCGCCGAGATCGGCCCGGACGGAATGGAGTCGATCCACGCGGAGGAATCCGAGCTATGGGGGATGGTCGAATCGTTGCATCCGAAACGCCTCTTCGCCGTGTACACGCTACTCCGTTCAGCCCTTGCGGGCGGCGATGCGGGTTCGGTCGACCACGTTGCGGCGAGGATCAACGAAGCGAGCGGATTGCACCGCTGGTTCCTTCACGCGCTGACGGACCTGGCGAGAATCGAGGTCGAGATTGCTGCCGCGGGAGAACGGGCCGCCGCGGGGCCGCCGGCGGCCGGTGAGGGTGACGTTGCCGGCGAGGGGCGGGCGGCGGCCAGTGAGGGCGATGTCGCCGGTGAGGGACGTTCCGCGGCAGGCGGTGATCCTCCCGCCGGGCTGGATCCGGCGCTCCTCCTCCGCGCGAAACGGGCCGGGCTGACGGACCGCCGAGCGGCAATACTCGCCGGGATACAACCGGCGGACGTTGCGGCAATCCGCGAAGGCGCGTCGATCCGGCCGGCCTATCACTTCGTTGACACCTGCGCGGGGGAGTTCGAAGCGGAAACGCCGTACTTCTATTCCACCTGGGGGGAGGAGGACGAAGGTGCGCCCGTTGGAGCCACGGGTGTGCTGATCGTCGGATCGGGGCCGAACCGGATCGGCCAGGGACTCGAATTCGATACGTGCTGTACGCTCTCGTCCCTGGCGTTCCGCCGGGGCGGACGAAAGACGGTCATGGTGAACTCCAATCCCGAGACGGTATCCACCGACTTCAACGTCTCGGATCGCCTCTACATCGAACCGCTCACGGCGGAAGACGTCATCCACGTCATGCGAAACGAAGGCGTTCGCGACGTTGTCGTCCAGCTCGGCGGCCAGACACCGCTCAACATGGCTCAGGAACTAGAAAAAGCGGGCGCTTCAATCGTGGGAACCCCGGTTACGAGCATTCACGACGCCGAAGACCGGGAGAAGTTCTCCGCCCTCGTTGCGCGGCTCGGTCTCCGGCAGCCGCCGAACCGCATGGCCGGAACGCACGAGGCCGTTCGGCGCGCAGCGGGTGAGGTCGGCTACCCGGCGCTTCTGCGTCCCTCCTTTGTCCTAGGCGGGCGCAGCATGACGATCGTCTACAGCGAAGCGGAACTGGACCGTTTCCTGGAGACGGCGCCGCCATTCGCGGAGGACCGGCCCGTTCTCGTCAATCGATTTCTTGAAGACGCCTTTGAGTACGACGTGGACGCGGTCTGTGACGGGGAGAACGTCTTTATCGGCGGCATCATGCAGCACATCGAAGCGGCCGGTGTGCACTCCGGCGACTCGGCGTGCGTCTTTCCGCCCTTCAAGTCGGATCGCCGCATCGAAACGGAGATGATCGCCGCTACCGCAGCGATTGCCCGCGAGATCGGCGTGCGCGGATTCCTCAACATCCAGTTCGCCCTCTTTGAGGGCGAACTGTACGTGCTGGAAGTCAATCCGCGGGCGTCGCGGACGGTGCCGTTCCTCTCCAAGACGTCCGGCGTGGACTTGGTGGGCGCCGCCGTCTCGGTCTGGCTCGGCCGTGACCTGCGCGTCCAGGGTCTCGTGGCGCCGGACGGCGACGGTATCGGTGTGGGCAGTTGCATCACCGGGTGGGCGGTGAAAGAGGCGATGTTCAGCTTTGACCGCTTTACGGGACACGACCCGATCCTCGGACCGGAGATGCGATCCACCGGCGAGGCGATCGGCATCGGTGCCGATTTCGGCGAGGCGTTCGCAAAGGCTACGGTCGCGACCGGAGTCAGGCTGCCCAGGGAGGGGCGCGTCTTTGTATCGGTTCACGACGCGGACAAGCGGACAATCGTTCCCACGATTCGGGAGCTAAGGGAGATGGGGTTTTCGATCGCCGCCACCCGGGGGACGGCGGAGTTCCTCTTCGAACACGGGATCATGTCCGAGGTGATCCTGAAAGTCCACGAAGGACACCCGCACGTGATCGATCACATCGCCGCCGGAAGGATCGACTTGGTGATCAATACGCCCCTTGGGCGGTACACGCACAGCGACGACGGCCACATAAGGGTGGAAACGCTCAGGCACCGCATCCCGTACACCACCACTACCTCCGCCGCCCGGGCCGCCGTGGAAGCGATCAGGCACCTGCGGGAAGGGGATATCACGCCGCGACCGCTGCCGTGACGCGTTCTCTACCGTGACGCGACCGACGGAGTGGCCGAAATTCCGCTAACCAATCGTTCAGAATCGTACGTTACCGAATGGATCGTGTTGTTCTCCGATTCTGCTTTGTATCCTATGGTGTAGGGGAGATTTCTCAATATACTGTATGAACGGTGACAACGAAGAAGTTATACCGAGGTCCGCTGCAAGCCGATATCATCCAAGCCGTCAACGACTACATTCGCGAACATGCACTCTCTTCCGGTGACAAGTTGCCTTCCCAATCCGAACTGGTGGAGTACTTCGGGGTCAGTCGGACGTCGATCCGTGAGGCGCTCAAGACGTTGGAAGCGTTGGGAACCATAACCGTCGTAAACGGCGTAGGCATGTTCGTTAACGACGTAGGCGGCTCGATGGTCACGGCGAGAGTGGCGGAAATCAGGACGGCCGACGACTTTCTCGAAATCCTTGAGGTTCGCCGGATGCTGGAGGCGGAGATACTCAAGCGCGTCGTAAAAAAAGCATCTGACGAGGAGATCGAAGAGATAGCGCGCCGCCTCACGAAGCTCGTCGAACGAGATGAGGAATATCGGAACGACGCGCAAATCTCCGTGGCCCGACGAATGGTATTGACGCAAGAGGAAGATGCCGCGTTTCATCGAGCCATCCACGTGGCGTGCCACAATCGGTTTCTTGCCGATTTGACCGAATCGTTGAGCACCGCCTTTCGAACGGAATGGCTTAAGCTGCTGGAAATGGGACACACCCACTCAGACGCGTTGCCGTACCACGGTGCGCTGGTATCTGCTTTGAAAAACCGCAACGTCAAAGCGGCAATTCGCGCCCACGAACAGATCGTCGATCTTATCGCCGAAATGGCAAGCTTCGTACCCGATCGGTAGGCATGAATGTGAGATATGTCTTGACAAGCTATAAGCTATATGATAGCTTATAGCTTGTCAAGGAGGATGCGTATGAAACGTTTTGTAGCGGTGAGTATGGTGTTTGTTCTGACCGTTGTTTTTGCAGGGATCGTCATGGCGACGGGTACCGGCGAAGGAGAAACGGTAACGTGGAAGCTGGTTGTCCCTGCAAATCCGGGCCAGCCGTTGTACGAGGAGTCGATCAGTCGGATCGTCGAACCGATCGAAGCAAGCAGCGACGGTCGTATCACCATCGACGTTTTCTCGGAAACGGAGATGGGAAGCGGTCCGGAGATCGTCCAGAACCTGCGTTCCGGCGCCGTCGAGATGCACTGGCAAGCGTTTGCGATTACCGCGAGCTATGTGCCGGAGTTCAATTTCACCTCTCTGCCCTTTATCTTCACTAACCGGGAGCACTTCGATCGTTTTATCCGTACCGATGTGGGAAAAACCCTGCTACGGTCGGCCGAACCGTACGGCGTTTATGTCTTCGAAACGGGGTTGATCGGCTACCGGTATCCGGTGAGCAACAGTGTGCTGTTTCGCACTCCAGCCGAATTCCAAGGATTTCGAATGCGGACGATGGAAAACCAGCTTCAGATTCAGACAATGGAAGCGCTTGGAGCGAATCCCGTGGTTCTTCCGTACGGAGAGGTGTATCAGTCGATCCAGAATTCGCTCGTCGGGGGATACTTCAACGATCGGAATTCGTTCGAATACTTGTCGATCTACGAAGTAGCGCCGTACCTTACGGAACTTCCCCTGTTTAGTCTGGGATTGAGCTTGGCCATTAGTAAGGAAGCGTTCGACGAACTCCCCCACGATTTACAGACGATCGTCCGAACCGCGGTAGAAGCAGCGGTACCGGATATTCTGGCGACGCAGTGGTCGTACAACGTTGAAGAAACGGCATGGAAGGACCTCTTTGCCGAGACGATCGCTGTCCGGGATATTGCACCCTTCGTCGACAAGGTGGCACCTCTCTACGATGCGTACATCAAGGACAATCCTGAAGGTCTCCCGTTTATTGAAGGGGTACAGGCAGCGCGATAGAACCATCGGGTCCGCGTAAGGCGGGCCCCTTTTGTGATCGTACGTCACGTCGCACGATAGGGATCGGTATGAGGCTGGCACTACTACAGAAGCGATTGCATCACATTGCACGATATACCTACCGCTTTTCGGCGGTCTGCATTTCGACTGCCCTTTTCGGAATCATCCTGTTGGTTGCGTGGCAGGTTTTCACGCGGTACGTCCTCAACGACACCGCGGTGTGGGTAAGCGAACTTGTCACCCTGCTCATGATCTGGATGCTGTACCTCGGATGCAGTCTCGGGATCCATGACAAGGAGGTCGTGTTCATTAGCCTGTGGACCAAAACGTTGCGCCCCCGAACCAGACACGCCGTGAATATCATCGCAGATCTTTTCCTGTTGGCATTCGTTATCGTTATGATCGCCGTTAATGGAGAAATTCTCTCTCTGAGTCGAACGACTCCGATGCCGGTGCTGCGAATCTCGAAGGTTTGGGTGCACGTCTCTCTCACGGTCGGGTTCGGCATGACTACGTTGTACGTGATCACCGATGTAGTCGACACGATCGTCGCGTTGACCGCGTCCGGTCCAGGGTGTGAAGAATCGTGATTCTCCTGATGTTCGTCGTATTCGCGTTGATGCTGGTTATCGGTGTGCCCGTAATCTTCTCACTAGGAATGGGCGCACTGGCGTATCTTTCGACGCGCCCCGATTTGATGGTGGTGGTTCCGCAACGGCTCGTCTCTTCCTTCGAAAACTTCGTGTTTGTCGCGATTCCGCTCTTCATGCTGGCCGGGGAAATCATGAATTCCGGGGGCATCACCAGGCGCCTCGTTAACCTGTCGAAAGTCTTTGTCGGATGGGTTCGTGGGGGGCTCGCCTACGTCAATATCGTCGCAAGCATGTTGTTCGGTGGGATTCAGGGGTTGGCGACGGCCGACACCGCGGCGATTGGTTCGGTTCTTATCCCGGCGATGCGAAAGAGCGGATTCGAAGCCGGGTTCAGCGCCGCCGTTACGGTCGCGTCATCGACGATCGGAGCTATCATTCCACCTAGCGTGATGATGATCATTTTCGCGATGGTAACCGGCATCTCCGTAGGGCATCTCTTCCTTGGCGGGATCGTACCCGGGATCCTTATCGGTCTGGGTCAGATGGTGTATGTCTTCGTCTACGGCCGCCAAAAGAGACACCGCGCTTCGTTTCCCACCGGCGAACGCATTTTGCCTGAGACGTCGCTGAAGTACCTCAAGGAAGGCGTACCGGCTATTCTGCTTCCCGTAATCATCATCGGCGGAATTTCGTCCGGCGTGTTTACGGCCACGGAGTCGGCGGGTATCGCTGTTTTGTACGCTCTGTTCGTGGCGTTCGCGAGCAAAGAGCTGACGTGGCGCGACTTGCCGGGGGTGTTCTTTCGAACGGCGAAGCTGGCGGGTTCCGTTATGTTGATCCTGGGAACGGCATCGGTATTCGGGTGGATTCTTACTGTTGAAAAGATACCCAATGCCATGGCCGATGTTCTGACTTCGCTTTCTGATAATCGCTACGTCGTATTGCTCTTATTAAACGTCTTTCTCTTGATCGTCGGAACGTTTATGGACCCAACGCCGTCGGCGGTCATCTTAGGTCCGATTTTTGTACCGTTGTTGACACGGATGGGAATGGATCCGGTCCATGTCGGCGTGTTTATCTGCTTCAACCTTATTTTGGGTCACACGACACCGCCGGTGGGTACCTGCCTCTATATCGCGTCCGGGATCAGCGGAATAAAAATCGAACGTATCAGTGCCGCAATGATGCCGTTGGTATTGGTCAATTTCGTTACCCTCATGGTGATTACCTACATACCGGCGGTAGTGACGTTTCTTCCAAACCTCATTGTCCGGTAACTACACATAATAACGAAGGATGCGCAACATGAAACAAGAGATATCGACGTTGATTCGATCAATGCGAGGCGTCACCACCGCCTTAGCGACACCATTGAACAGCGACGGCTCACTTGACGTTGAGTCTTTGGAACGTCTGATCGACAATCAGATCTCGGCCGGCATTGCGTGCATCTTCCCCTTGGGTTGGTGCGGGGAGGGGCCGCTTCTGGCGGATGAGATACGGGCGGAGGTCATTCGCCATTCGTGTCGGATCGTCCGCGGACGCGTTCCCGTTATGGTGGGTGTCTCGGAACAGAGCCCGGCCAGGGCACGTCCATTGATCCGTATCGCCGAAGACGCCGGAGCGGATATGGTGCTTGCGACGCCTCCATACAGCTACGAAATTCCCACTGAAGCGATTGTGGCGTTTTTTGAGGCGTTGAGTCGCGATACGAGTCTTCCCGTCGTCGTCTATGAAAACGGTGAACTACACACACCGGCGGGCATCGACGCGCTGGGAACTCTAGCACAAAATCCGCAATTCCTCGGCGTAAAGGCGACCGTCTCCGCCGAACACCTGCGGGACTATTATCGCGTACTCAACGACGCGGAGGAGTTCGTCGTCATCAGCGGAGATGAGTTCCTCTTCGATTTTGCGGCGCTGTTGGGTGTACGCCATTTCACGATGGGTGGACCGGGAAATTTCAGCCCATCGTGGTGTGCGGATACGGTGGAACTGATTGAAAAAGGTTCCTGGCGTGTCGTTGTCTCACGGCAGGAGAGATTCTCCGCGTTTCTCAAGGAAGTCTATGCTACCAGCGCGACGGCGTACGGCGTGACGAAATTCATCCTTTCCGAGTTGCACCTGTGTGGAGAGACGATAACGAATCCCCACCGCGGATTGACCGATGCTGAAAAACACACCGCACGGGAGATTATCGCACGGTATCGGGATTTGCTGGGCTAAGGTCGGCATATGGCCCTTCATCTCCGCCTCTGATCGTTGATCTACGTCATCTACGATGATGATGTCGATGACAAAATAGCACGCCCGCAGGTGATACCGGCCTGGTCGCGCTCTTTACCGTGACGCGACCGGCGGAGTGTTATCACCCGGGCGACACTACCTGCTCGATCGCGTTCCAGACCGTTTCCATCAGGCGGTTCGCGCCGGCGAAGCGCGCCGCTTCCGCCGCGATCGCCTCGCGCGACTGAACGTAGCGTCCCCCGCCGTCGATCTCGTCGCCGCAGTTCTCGACGAGCGCCTGCGCGGACTCCACCGTCGTTTCCAGGTGGAACTGCAGCGCCAGGGCGCGGTCACGCCAGAGAAAGCCCTGCGAGGGGCACGCGTCGGATGCCCCGATCGGATATGCCCCCGGCGGTATCGTAAAGGTGTCACCGTGCCAATGAAAGGCATCGAACCGTTGCGGCAATGCGCGGCCAAGGGTCCCGGCGAGTCCGGTCGCCGGCGCGGCAATCGCATCGCTGCGCCGTACCGGGAACCAGCCGATTTCGTGGAATCCCATGGGGGCCACTGCGGCGCCCAGGACCTCCGCAATGAGCTGCGCCCCCAGGCATATCCCCAGGACAAACCGCCCCGCATCGAGGGCCGTTCCGATCAGTTGCTTCTCCGCGGGCAGCCAACGGTACTCCGTTTCGTCGTGAACGCTCATGGGGCCACCCATGACGATAAGGAGGTCCACATCGGACGCGGCCGGAAGTGCCGCTTTTGTCCCAACCTCCCAGAGCGGAGCGGAAACCACGGAGTGCCCTCGGGACGACAGTAGCGGTCCGAGACTCCCCAAGCCTTCGAAAGGAACATGATGAAGTGACGCGATACGCACGGGCGTCACACTACCCGCCGGAGCACAGTGAGCGCAAGCGCTCACCCTTACCCCATGCGGCACGCACCTGTTATCGGGCTCGGCCGAAGCGAAGCACAACCGGCTGTTTCGCGCTATACTCATACATGGAATCAAACGTGATGGAACTTTCCGGCGAACAACTCCAGAAGATCGTAGACGCGGTGGCGGAGCGCCTGGGAGCGGTGCGCACGACGGACCCGGCGTCTGAAAGCGCCATAGCGCCGGAGGGCGCGGCACCCCCGGAGAGCGGCGGCCCCGGGCAGCAAAGCGCCCCCATGGTGCAACTCCCGCCGGAGTTCTACCGGAGCCAGCGGGAAATCGCCGAACGCGTCGCCCGTCTTGAGGAACGCTTTATCCGGGTAGACGAGCGCTTCGAGCAGATAGAGAAGCGGTTTGAGCAGATAGAAAAGCGGTTCGAACAGATGGACAAGCGGTTCGACGAACTCATTCGCTACGTGGACAAGCGCTTCGACGACCTCATCCACTATGTTGACAAGCGGTTCGAGCAGATGGACAAGCGCTTTGTTACGATGCAATGGACAATCGGTATCGGATTCACGGTCGTTACCGTCCTGATGACGGTGTACAACTTCATCGGCTGATGCGCGCCGGTCCTGGACCGCAATTGGACGGCCGTCGATCCTGAGTGCCGGCACGGCGCATTGTGCCATGACCCTTTCCAGCGGCGACTTGCCTATTGCACCACCTTTTTACTACTCTTCTCGCCTGGATGAAGAGATGAAGACGACCCAGATGCAACACGATCAGTTCCCCCGAGAGAAGAAGATCCGGGTTGGCCTCATGGGGGCGACCGGTGCCGTGGGGCAGGCGTTTATGTGGATGCTCTCCAGCCACCCCTGGTTTGAAGTAACCCGCGTGATGGCTTCCGAGAAGCGCGTGGGCCGGAACTACGGTGAAGACGTCCACTGGATACTGCCGATGGAGATCCCCCAGTCCGTACTGGGGTACGAGATCAAGAGTTTTGATACCCAGGCGATGAAAGACGACGGTGTTGAGATCGTTTTTTCCGCTTTGCCCAACCACGCCGCCCGAACGGCGGAGCCACGCCTTATTGAAGAAGGGTTTTACGTGTTCTCGAACGCGGCGGTTCTGCGGTACGAGGAACACGTACCGATTTTGATCCCGGAAGCGAACATCGAGACGTTGCACTGGATCGAGAAACAGGGGTACCCCGACAAAGGGTTCGCCATCACCAATGCGAACTGTTCAACCACGGGCCTGGCGGTTGCGATGGCGCCGCTCAAGAAGTACGGAATCAAGGACCTGGTCGTCTCCACGTACCAGTCGGTGAGCGGCGCCGGCCATCCCGGCCTCTCATCGCTGGACATTACGAACAACGTCATTCCCTACATCGATACCGAAGAGGAGAAGATGATCCGGGAGTTCAAGAAGATCCTCTCCGTGGACGTCGATATCTTTCCGTACTGTGTGCGTGTCCCGCTCATGTTCGGGCACCTCGAAACGGTGTGGGTCGAATTCGAGCAGGAGGTTGAGCTTGATCAGATTCGGCGCGACTGGGACGAGAGCCGGCAGGGCCTCGATCATCTGCCATCGACTCCGGAGAAACCGATCGAGTACGAGACGCAATTTGATCTTCCCCAGGCGAAACAGGCCTTTTACGGGTTTCCCCAGGGGATGGTCGTCTACACAGGGCGCCTGAAGCGCCAAGGGTCGCGCATCGGATTTACCCTGCTCGTGAACAACGTCATCAAGGGCGCCGCCGGCGGGTCAATCCAGAACGCGGAAGCGTTCGTTACGCACTACCTCGACGCCGGGTAGAGGATATCTTCGTACCGTTTTGACGTTCCGGTACGCTGGATCTCCCGGATCGTCTCCGCGGTGGGGCGCCCGATCCCCGGTATCGCTGTAAGGGCATCGACACTGTCCGGGATGTCTCCTCGTTCCACGCCGGGGATGGCCGCCATCGCAAGGCTGTGCGCCGCCCGGCCGAAGGGTGAAGTGATGCCGCGCAGCGAGAGCAGGT
>JANQHT010000140.1 GCA_028282545.1 Spirochaetales bacterium | reverse complement strand
CGGCCCTCCGTCCATCAGTGATGAATTGCAGCTTGCATCCGCCTGTGATACGAACTATTTTGAATCTCATGGAACAAATCCTGGGTGAAATTCGCATCGCCTATTCGGACCCGGAAATCAATACACTGCTCAAGGATGCGGACTCCTCAGGGGGTGGATTCACGCGCCATTTCAACCAGTCCGAGGAGTTTTTTGTGAAACTCCCGGAGGCCTTTACGGTCCCGGCGTTCTCGATCCATCACGACGTCAGAATTCGCGAACCGTCGAGAGAGTACCGGTCCGCATTTCGCCACCTTGCCGCCGAACTGGTCGGCCGAGTTCCTTCGGTCTTTGCCGGCCTTACGCACATGTTCGACCCCGCCGAGACGCTACGCCCCTGTTTTTTTCAAATGTACCGCGTGCAGGAGCAGAACTACCTCTACCTGATGCGGTTGGACCTGATCTTCAAGCCGCAACGGCACCAGGTGGTTGAGAAGGGCTCAAACGATCGCAGCCCGGTCTACCAGACGCGTGATCTTGTCATCGAAGCGGATGTGATACCGCTCGAATCGGTAACGCGGAACGACGGAAAACTCGAAGCGTTCGAGATCCGCCAGCTCGTGTCCGATACGTGGATCGGGGAAACGGGGCGGGGGTACTTTGTCCAGGGCATCTGGCTCGACACGGAATTGACCAAGTTCTTCTCCAAGCTCTTTGTGCCCAAAGGCAGGCGGATGTATCCCTATTATCCGTTTACAAGCAAGTACCGAACGATCACACACTCCGTGGTAGGTCTCACCGACGCGGCGCGGCGGCGAGCGGTGCCCTTCCTCCACCGGGTTCAACGGTTCCTGCTGCCCCACCTGGACGAGATTCAGGAGGTACTCAAGGGGAGCGAGTTCACGGAGGAATTGGAGGCGTTTCAGCGCATCAGGGCGGAAGTACCCGCCGAATGGCACCAGGCGTGGGACGATTTTCACCTGGACGTCTACTTGAACGAACAGGAGATGAAGGAGTACGAGCTTGACAGCTCTTTCTGACGCCCTTGCCGGCCTTCGTGTAACAGTCATGGGCATCGGTCTTCACGGTGGAGGCCTGGAGACGATCCGTTAC
Organism: Spirochaetales bacterium; assembly: GCA_028282545.1. Lineage (GTDB taxonomy): Bacteria > Spirochaetota > Spirochaetia > DSM-27196 > Alkalispirochaetaceae > JANQHT01. The sequence continues at coordinate 13,153 of JANQHT010000140.1, read as the reverse complement.
CTCGAGCGCCACGGCGCACGCGTCACGGCCACCGACCTGCGCTCCGAATCGGAGCTCCGCCCAACCCTGAACCTGCTCGAATCGAGTACGGTGCGGCTCGTTATCGGCCGGCACGAAGCGGCGGACTTCGAAGGGGCGGACCTGGTCGTGAAGAATCCGGCCGTTCCGCGGAGCGCGCCGAACCTGTTGCGGGCGCCCGCGATTACAACCGACGTGGCCCTCTACCTGTCCGTTCGCTCCCGGGAGGCGCACCGGGGGAAACTGATCGCCGTCACCGGTACCAAGGGGAAATCCACCACCGCCGGCGCCTGCGCCCACATGGTTGCCGCCGGGGGAGGCGAAGTCCGTCTGGGCGGGAATATTACCGTCTCTCCCCTCGCCTTCGCGGACGAACTCGATGGATCGGAGACGATCGTCCTCGAACTTTCGTCGTTCCAGTTGGGGGATCTCGCCTTTGCGGCCGGTCACAACGGACAAACCGGTCGTAACCCGTTGCCGCCCGTGGAGGGTAGCCTTGCGCCCGATGTGGCGGTCATCACCAACATCATGCACGATCACCAGGACTACTACCACTCGATGGAGTTGTACGCCGCGGACAAGGAACGCGTATTCCTCTCGCAAGGCGGCGGGCAGTTGGCGCTGCTGCCGGACGACAGGTGGGGCAGCCGCTTCTCCGAGCGCGCACCGGGCCGGGTGGGCTTTGTCGGAACCGGTGCGCTGTCGTCGGGCCGGGTGGGAGCGATCGTGCGCGCCGACGGCTCCGCCGCGTGGATCGATGCCGATTCCGTGACCGAGATCGACCTGTCGGAGGCGCGCCTTCCGGGGCGGCACAACGCGATCAACCTCGTGACCGCCTCCCTATCGGCGCGGGAGGTGGGTGTCGCGAAAGGGGCCATCGAAGCGAGTATCCCCTCGTTCCCCGGGGTACCGCACCGAATGGAAGAGGTGGGGTCGGTACGGGGCGTGCGCTTCGTCAACGATTCCGCCGCGACGATTCCCGAGGCGACGCTCGCCTCGGCAGAGGCATTTGCCTTCCCGGTCGTTCTGATAGCCGGCGGGACGGACAAAGAGATCGACGTGACGCCCATGCAGCAGATCGCTTCGGCGGTGCGCGGCGTTCACCTCATAGCGGGGAGCGCCACGGACCGGATGGTGCGCGCCCTCCAGGGCGCTCCCTGCCCCGTGGAGGGCCCGTTCCCGTCGCTGGAGGAGACGGTCGCGTCCGCCTATGCCCAGGCGGTACGCGTTGCCGCCGATGCGTCCGGCGCCGGCGGAGCGGTGGTGCTCTTCTCCCCGGGGGCGGCGTCCTTCGAAATGTTCAGGAACGAGTTCGATCGCGGCGACGCCTTTCGAACCGCGGCGGGTCGCTACCTTTCGGAGGAGCCGCGCACCTCGTAGAGGGCGACGTTGTCGTCGAGAAAATCGGTGGCCGCCACCATGCGTCCGTCGCCGCGCACCGCCAACCCCGTGGGCTGATGGCGCCCCCAGATCTCCTGCACCGTCTCGAGTGTACCTGCATCGAGCACGAAGAGGCGCCCGAACTCGGACCCTTTGAGCAGATAGCTCTCGGGATTGTTCGGGCCCCGCTCGCTGACGTAGAGAAAGCGTCCGTCCGGTGACAGCGCGATCGTGTTCACGTTGCGCCCCACCCGGCGGGTGCGTACCGTTTGCCGCGACGCCGCGTCGATGATTTCCACGGTACCGCGCAGCATGTCCGACAGATAGACGAGCGAACCGTCACCGGACGGGACGATGTGACGCGCCGCCCCGAGACCCCGTTCGATTCGATCCACAACGGTCAACGCCCGGGTATCGACAATGTCTACCGCCCCGGAGTCAAAGAGACAGACCCACAGAAAGCGTCCCCCGTTCGTCACGGCAAGCCCCCGCGGCGTGCCGCCGACGGGAATTACGCCGATGAGGGTGCGGGAGGCGGTGTCAACCACGCCCACCGAGCGGCCTTCCCAATTGGCAACGTAGAGCCGTCGCTCATCCGGCGACGGCAGGATCACCTTCGGCCAACTACCGCCGCTATACACGGTGCCGCGGTAGCCGAGTCCCGCCGTCCCGAGGACGTGGATGGAGTTCGTATTCATCTGACTCACCCAGACCTCGCCGCGCCCCGGCAGGACGGCCAGTTCGACAAAACCACCGGCGCCGCCCGGCGGAATCTCGACCTGCCGTCTGTGACCATCCGGTCCGTACACGGAGAGCCCGCGACCGCGAAGTTCCGTCACGGCGATCGTGCCGTCCGGAAGGAAGGCAACGCCTTTGGGCGCCGCTCCCGTGGGCATCTCGTGCTTCAGAATCAGCGGGCCCTGGTCGCGCTCAAGGCGCTCTTCGACACGCAGGCCGTCGCCCGGTCCGATGTGCACGTGGCGCGAGCGATACCCGGGTGCGGAGAGCACCAGCGAACGGTCCCTCCGGTCCAGCGCGATACGGCGCCAGCCATCGCCCGCGGAAACGGGTTCGCCCGGTCGCACCGCCCCGGTGCCGCTTTGAACCGCCACGGTCGCATCCGACGGGAAACTCCGGAGAAGCACTTCTCGGGCCTCCGTGGCAACGGTACACAGGGCGAGGAGCAAGGCTGTACGGAGCGTTCCGAGTGGCAACGGTGTGAGTATAGCGGGTATGATACAACCATGACACAATACGATCCCGACTTCATCCGCCGCATTCCCAAGACCGACCTCCACGTTCACCTGGACGGCAGCCTTCGGATCGAAACGCTCATCGACATCGCAAAGGAAGAGAAAGTCACGCTCCCCTCGTACACGCCCGAGGGCCTGCGCGAAACGGTGTTCAAGAACGAGTATCGCGATCTCGACGAGTACCTCCAGGGATTCGGTCTGACAAACAAGGTGATGCAGCGGGCGGAACACCTCGACCAGATAGCGTACGAACTGGCGCAGGACAACTTCGAAGAGGGGGTCAGGTACCTGGAGGTGCGATTCGCGCCGCAACTCCACATGAGCGATGAACTCGATTTCGAAGCGGTCCTGCGGGCGGTGGACACGGGGCTGCGCCGGGCGAGGAACGAGATCAACGCCACCGTTCCGGCGGACGAACCCGATTTCGACTACGGAATCATCGTGATTGCCATGCGGTTTTTCGCGCCGAACTTCTCACGGTATTACCGCCTGCTCGGTGCGGTTCACACCCACTCTCCCCAGGAAGAGATTATCCGCTTGGCCTCACTCGAGCTGGCCCGAGCCACGGTCCACCTTCGACAGGAGTCGGACATCCAGGTGGTTGCCTTCGACCTGGCGGGAAGCGAGCACGGGTACCCCGCCAAAGATCACGAGGCGGCCTTTGACTACGTTCATTCGCACTTCCTGAACAAGACGGTCCACGCGGGCGAAGCATATGGACCGGAATCCATCTTCCAGGCGATCACAAACCTCCACGCCGACCGAATCGGGCACGGCCTGCGCCTCTTCAGCCCGGATCATATCCGCGATCCGGAAATCCGCGACAAGGACGCCTACATCAAGAACCTGGTGGACTACATTGCGAATAACCGGACGACGATCGAGGTATGCCTTACGAGCAACATGCAGACGGCCCGGGACATCAAAAACGTAGCCGACCATTCCCTCGGCAAGATGCTGGACCACAACCTCTCGATTTCGTTCTGTACGGACAACCGGTTGGTGTCGAATACCTCGGTGACGCAGGAGATCGCCCTTGCCGTGGAGCACTTCGACATTACCCCGCGGCAGCTCAAGAACATCGTCGCCTACGGGTTCAAGCGCTCATTCTCCTACAAAGCGTACGTCCAGAAGCGTCGGTACGTGCGACAGGTCATCAACTTCTACGAGAAGCTGCAGGGCGAGTTCGGTATCGCCGATTGAGGGTGCACCGGACTACCGGATAGGAACGACCAGCCGTACACCGACGCTGTGGCTCGTCGCCTCCGGCGGAAAGGAACCGCGGGCGGATGGCGTCATGCCGGGGGCCCGCGTGTTCCAGGCGCCGCCGCGGACAACGCGCTTTGCGAGTCCGTATGCGTCGACTTCCGGCGTTACCGGCCCGGAGGGATCGGCAGCGCCCCGAGGGGGCGGAAAGGAACCGCGGGTGTACCAGTCGTCGCACCACTCCCAGGCGTTGCCCAGCAGATCGTAGATTCCAACGGGTCCACCGTTCGATAGGCGCGCCACCGGAGTCGTGGGGCCGCCGTTTTGCGTATACGGTTCACGAACGGATTCGAAGGCGTCACCGCTCCGGAAAAAATTGACCCGCCCGCCTGAGTACCCCGCCGCGTCAAAACCGGAGGGGAACGCCAGCGAAAGCGCATAGGCCCACTCCGCCTCGGTGGGGAGCCGGTACCCGTCGGCGGAGCGGACGCGGCGGCCCCCTGCGTAGGCCGGGTCGAGCCCGGCGGCGAAACTGAGTGCGTTCGCGATCGCAATCGCGCCGTACCAACTGACGCCCACCGCCGGGTGCCCCGCCCGCCCCACGTCACTCACGATGACCGACCGGTTGCCGGGACCGGCGCGCAGTCCGAACTGCCGTCCCAGGGTCAGATCGTCGAGACCGAGCAGCGGCGTGCCGGTAACGGCATCCACGAGAACGTTGTCCACGATGCGCGCGGCCCCGCGGCGAATCGCAAAGGTCGCGATTTCCGCCACCAGGGCGTTCGTGACTTCCGTCCGGGCCATTGCAAAGGGACGGGTCAGCGTAATCGATGCGTCGGCATCCCCGGGAGGAGCAAACCGAACGATCGTGTCCGGTTCGACTACCGGTACGGTTGCCGGCGCGAGCGGTTTGTATACCACGTACTGTGTATCGCTCCAGGCGCCAACCTCGCCGTCCCTCGATTCAGCCCGCACGCGCCAGGCGATCCGCTCCGAGGCGCCGGCGGAGAAGAGCCGGGACAGGAAATCCGTATCCAGCGTTATACCGGCATCCGCCGTTCGCACCGTCACCGGCGCCCCGCCGGCGGAGATCTCCACCTCGTACACTGCGGCGCCGATCATCGGCGACCAGCGGATACGCGGTTCAGCGACGATCGCCGGGACGGAGCCGGGAAAGGGGGGACGCGGTGCACTATCGAGCGAAGGGCGAAACCGTCGCACCGGTCCGGGTGTTCCCGCGATTCCAAGGTCGGACAGCGAAGAGACGCGCCAGTACACGTCACGATTCGCGGCAAAGGGCTCCTCCGGAACAAATCGCGTCTCCTCGGTGGTCACCGTGATTGCGGAAGAAAAGGAGGCGTCCCGTCCGATCTCGAGCCGGTAGGTAGTTCCCGCCGGACCGTCCCAACGAAGTTCCGTACGAGTCCCGAGGACCGTGGCGCCCTCGGGTGGAAAGAGCGGTTCCGGTGTCGGAAGCATCAGTGAAAGCCGCCACCGGCGTTCGCCGGACCACGGAAGCGCGTCGGGGGCGGCAGTACGAAGTACCGGACGAATCACCAGCCGGTACTCCCGGTTGTCCGAGGCTCCGATCAGGGAGAGACCGAACGAAAAGAGCGCACCGGCTCGCTCAAAGGTCTCCACCAGGACCGTGTCGCCCCCGGCGCCGTCCAGGGAGATTTCGAACGCTTCGATCTCGGAGAGGTCTGCAACGACGTCCGATAGGTCCACCTCGATATCGAGCGTACCGCTCGAGACAACCGCTCCCTCCGCGGGACTGACGACTCGCAGGCGCGCGTACTGCGCAATGAGTGCGTCCCGTTCGCTGAGCGGTTTCGGGCCGCCGGCGCAGGCGCCCAGCAGAACGAGAAGCGCGCTCCCTCCAAGCAGAAGACGGCAACGAGCCATCTATCTCCTCCGTTTTCGCCAACTGTGGTGGTACCATTGGCGCAGCCGTTCCGCTCCGTGAAAGAGGAGCGGCGCCAGGCCGAAACGATCGATGTCGAAGCACCCGGGACGATGGATGATTGTACCGCCAAATCCCGTTTTGAACCGGTAGAGGCCGTGCATGGGGTGGGTCTCGTCCTCCGCCGCCGGGGGTATGCCAAAAAGGTCATAGTCGGTGCAACCGCCGGCGCGGGCATCGACCATGGCGCGCCACTGAAGCAGGTGGTTCGCCATCAGGTTCCGTTTTACCGACGAAGAGGCGCCGTAGAGGTACGTTGCGCGACCGCGCCATCGAGAGACGACGATCCCCGCCAGAAGATCTGATTCGTGGCGTGCCAGGTAGAGGGCGATGTCGGGTGATTCGGGCGCGTCCATCCGGTCGGCCGTGGAGAAGATCGACCGGTAGTAGGCGAAGGAGTGGATGGAGATGCGATCGCGCAGAGCCGTCTCGCGATACATCGCATACCAGGAGTCGAGTTCCTCCGGCTCCGCCCGTTCAACGAGGACTCCCCGCTTTTCCGCAAGGCGGATGTTGTAGCGCGTTTTGCTCTTCATGCGCGATAGGATCGTCTCGGGATCGGGCCGGAGGTCGATGATTACCGTGTCCGGCGGCTGAACGCGAACGGGGGACGGGCGAATCGGAAGTTCCCGCGGCGGCGTCCAGAATAGCTGCGACCACGGCACATCCCATCGGAGGAACAGCGATCCCCGGGATAGCGTTTTCCGGCCACCGAGCAGCAATTCCACCGCGGTTCGCTGGAGGCGCGACGGTTCGGCGGCCTCTCCCGCCGGGGAAAGGGGAAAACCGTGTCCGCAATAGGCGAAGTTCACCGGTCCCAGGGAGCGTTCGAGGACAAGTGCGGAATCACCGAGAAAAATCTCGCGGCCGCTGTCACCGTAGGGTATGCGCGATGCGCGCCACCCCTGGCGTCCCTTTACGCGGGCCCAGTATTCGCTCTGCAGCAGTTCCGGGTTGCTATCCAACGCTTCCGTTTGCGACGGTTGACGTCACGATGGGCCGCCCGCCGGCGATCAAATCCGTGTCTCCTACCTTTACCACCCCGTCCACGGCGCGTATGGGGACGGCAAAGAAATCGTCGATCGTGATGCGTTTGAGGCGGTCCTCTGCGCCGGCGTTTGTCTCTTGACCCGATAGGAGAACGCGTTCTCCCGGCTCGGCGTGGTCGGCGAAAAGGACATCCACCGTTTCCTTGCCGGAACCGTCGTCCGCGCCGGCCGCGAGGAGCATACCGTTGCTTTTGACGCCGCGCAGCTTGGCCGGTTTCAAGTTGGACACGACGATGATGTTTCTGCCGAGCAGCTCTTCCTCTTTGTAGTGGGGTACGAGTCCGCTCACGATGGTGCGGCCCTCGTCACTGCCGTCATCCAGTTTTTCGATGTAGAGCTTGTCCGCTTCCGGGTGGCGCTCGACCTGGACGATCTTCGCCACGCGCAGTTCGATCGTTTCCGCGAAGCGTACCTCCGGGGGCGGGGCCGGTTTATCCGCCTCGGCCCGGGTTGTATCGTCGGACTCGCGGGCGGCTCGTTCAGCCTGACTTCCGGCAAAACGCGTGCGCAGCTCCTCCATCAGTTCCTCCGTGAGCTGTTCGAAGAGAATCTCCGGTGCACCGATCCGGTCAATGCCGTTCCGCCGCCTGAGTGAACTCCAGTCGGCTTCATCCACGCCGAGCATCGCTCTGATGCGGGCCGCCGTGGTCGGGATAAACGGTTCGATCAGCACGGAGAGGTCCCGGACGAGGTAGACCAGATCGCTCAGGAGGCGGTGCGTCCCTTCCGGATCATCGTGCCTCGTCTTCCAGGGCTCCGCCGCCTGAAAGGTCCGGTTGCCCAGCGATGAGAGGGCGAATATGGTGCGAAAGGCCTCGCGGAGGCGCGCCCATTCGAGCGACTCCGTAATCTTGGTCTCGAACGTTTCAACCTCGGCCCAGAAATCGCTCGAACCGTCCGGCACAGCCTCCAGGACGCGCCCGTCGTAGAAGCGGTTCAAGAAGGTCAGCGTTCTGTTGACCAGATTGGCCAAGTTTCCGATCAACTCGCCGTTGGTTTTCTCGCGAAAATCGTCCCAGGTGAAGGTGAAATCGCTCGTCTCGGGACGGTTGTAGAAGATGTAAAAACGCCAGACATCCGCCGGAATTCCCGTGGACTGCGCGTCCGTACCAAAGACGCCCACACCTTTGCTCTTGGAGAACTGGCCCCCCTCGTAGTTCAGGTACTCGCTGCTCGACATGTGGTGCAGCATGGTCCAGTTGTCGCCGCTCCCGAGGAGGGAGCTGGGAAAGATCACCGTATGGAACGGGATATTGTCCTTCCCGATGAATTGGAACAGTTCGACTTCATCGGGGTTTTTCCACCACCGCGTGTCCCACTCATCGGTGAAGGTTGCGGTGATAGAGATGTACCCGATGGGCGCATCGAACCAGACGTAGAAGACCTTGTTCTCGAATCCGGGGAGTGGAACGGGAATACCCCACTTGAGGTCGCGCGTGATCGCCCGCTCCTTGAGCCCGTCGCGAATCCAGGCCTGCGTCATCTGGATCGCGTTCCTGGCCCAGCGCCCCCGGACACTTGCCTCTTTCATCCACCCTTCAAGGAGCGGGAGAATGCGGGGCAGATCGATATAGAGGTGGGTCGTCTCTCGAACTACCGGGACTGAACCGTCCACGGCGCTGCGGGGATCGATGAGTTCCATAGGGTCCAGGAGCGAACCGCAGTTCTCGCATTGGTCACCGCGGGCCTCCTCGTACCCGCATTTGGGGCACGTGCCGAGCACAAACCGGTCCGCCAGGAACATCCGTGACTCTTCGCTGTAGAGCTGCTCGATCGTGCGCTCGTTGATATACCCGGCGCGATGGAGCTTCGTGAAGATGTCCTGGACGATTGCGGTCTGCTCCGGCGTGGAGGTTCGTCCCCACTTGTCAAAACTGATCGAAAACCACTCGTAGATCTCCGTGTGAATCGCGTAGTAGCGGTCGCACAGCTCTTTCGGGGTGATCCCCTCTTCCCGGGCGCGCGTCTCGGTTGCGGTCCCGTACTCGTCGGTGCCGCAGACGTAGAGCGTCTCGTACCCGTGGGACCGGCAAAATCGCGCAAACACGTCGGCCGAGAGAACCTGGATAAGGTTGCCCAGGTGGGGGATGTTGTTTACGTAGGGAAGTGCACTCGTGATCAGGCGCCGTTTAGCCATACCACTCCGTCAGAATTCGATGTGTGTTTCTACCGTTGCCGCCGACCTCAGGGCGCTCACGTACTCCTGGGACGCCATTGCCTGCTCCTGTTCCGTCAGGTACGCCTGGATCTGGGGGCCGATCTCCTCGAACGAGACCGATTCCGCCGGAAACCGCTCCGTCACCTGCAGGACGTGGTAGCCGAACTGCGTTTCGACGATTCCGGATACCTCGCCCGTATCGAGGGCGAAGGCAACCTCTTCAAAGGCGGGAACCATCTGTCCCCGCCCAAAGATGCCCAGGTCGCCGCCGTTGGGCGCACTGGGTCCCTCGCTTACTTCCACGGCCACGGCCGCGAAATCCTCACCGGCTTCAACCCGGCTCCGGGCAGCCTCGGCCCGTTCCCGCGCATCCGTTAGTTCAGCCTCCGTTTCGAGATCCTGGGTTGAAATGATGATATGCCGGGCGGCAACGCGCTCGCCCTGGCGAAATTCCTGGGGATTCGCGTCGTAATAGTCGCGCGCCATCTCCGGCGTGACCTGCACCTTGGCGAGAACTTCCCGGGTTACCAGTTTGTTCACCCGCAGTTGGATCAGGAGTTCCGATTCGAACTGTTCAACGCTGAGGCCTTCGCTTTCGAGGGCGATCCGGTACTGGCTTTCGTTTGGAAACTGGTCCTGGAACTGTTGGAGCGCCATATCGAACTCCTCATCACTCACGTCAATACCCAGGCGACTCGCTTCCTGGAGCAGCACTTCCCTGGTTACCAGACCTTCGAGCAACTGTTCGCCGAGCATCGCCGTCTCGGCCTCGGAGAGTTCCCGACCCTGGGCGGCGTAGCGGGAGACGTTGGCTTCAAGGAGAATCTGGTACTGCGCCAAGGGGACGGCCTGCCCGTTGACCGTTGCAGCGGCCCTGTCGCCGGTAACGATCGGCGTCGAATCCCGCGGTTCAGTCGCGGTTTCGTCGCTCTCTACGGTTTCAACGGGCTCTTCTTCCCTGTTGCCTCCCGCGAAGAGAAACGATGGGACACACAGCAACAGGACGAACGACAATATCACAACGCGCGGGGCGTGGGAGTTCGATTTCATCCAGCTATGGCACCACGGATGTGCCGCGGGTGTAAAGGGCTTCCTTGAGGCGGCAGCGGTTCTCATTCGGGAGGGCTCGGCGCCCTCCGTCCTCACTGAGAATTGCTGTTGACGCGCGCGGTGGCAGTGGCTACTTTGAAGGTAAAATGCAATCACTACACAGGAGGAATGCATGTCGGAACGTGACGTAACGCCCAAAGTGCGGTTTCCGATCAACGGGCGCATATTGTCGATCGTTGTCGTCGTGCTTGTTCTATTGGGAATTGCCACCACCAGCTTCTTCGTCGTAGACCAGACGGAAGAGGCGGTAGTACTGCTGCTGGGACGGTATAACCGGACCGCGGCGCCGGGGCTGCACTTCAAGATACCCTTTGGAATCGAGCAGAATTTCAACGTTCCCACCCAGGTTGTGCAGAACATGACGTTCGGGTTTCGCGTGGAGCGGGCGGGCGTAAATACCGTGTTCTCCGATGTCGATTATCCGGAAGAATCGATCATGTTGACCGGGGATCTGAACATCGTCGATGTCGAATGGGTCGTCCAGTATCGCATCGAAGACCCGCGGAACTGGCTCTTCAACGTTGAGAACCGGGAGAAGACCATTCGAGACATCTCCCAGTCGGTGGTCAACCGCCTTGTGGGCGACCGGTCGATCATGGACGTCCTCGGGGACGAACGTCCCAACATCGAAGGGCTGGCGCTGGATGAAATGAACGCGATCTTTGGCGACTACGGACTGGGTGTTCGCGTGACGGCGGTGCGCCTGCAGAACATCGTTCCGCCGATCGGTCGAGTTCAGGACGCCTTCGAAGACGTGAACAGGGCCGTGCAGGATATGAACCGTCTGATCAACGAAGGACGCGAAACGTACAACCGGGAAATTCCAAAAGCCCGGGGTGAAGCGGAGCGAGTCGTCCAGATCGCGCAGGGGTATGCGGCCGAACGAGTAAACACCGCTCGCGGTGACGCCGCCCGCTTCCTGAACGTTCTCGAGGAGTACCAAGAGGATCCGGATACGAACCGTACCCGCCTCTACGTGGAAATGGTGGAAGACGTCTTCGGCGGTGCGGAAGAGACGCATCTCATCGACCGGAGTCTGTCGAACTTCATTCCGCTGTTGAATCTCCAGCAGAACGGTACGGGAGGTCAGCAATGAGACGGCTATCGAGAATTCTATTGGTGCTAATCGTCGTGGTGGTGATCCTCGTCTTCCTGGGGCCCTTCTACGTACTGCGTGAAGGCGAACAGGCGGTGGTGATCCGGTTCGGTGAGATCGTGGACGTAGAACGCCAGGCGGGTCTGAAGTTCAAGATGCCCGTGGTGGACAACGTCGTCCGTTACTCGGCGCGTCTTCTCTCGTGGGACGGCGACGCGCGGCGGATGCCTACCGCGGAAAACCAGTTCATCTGGGTGGACACCACGGCTCGGTGGGAGATCCAGGACCCCGAGCTGTTCTACCGTTCGGTTACGACCATGGAGCGCGCGTACTCGCGCCTGGACGACATCATCGAAAGCGCCGTTCGCACGGTCGTTTCCAAGAATGACCTGAGTGAAGCGGTTCGCGACTCGAACTACATCAACGAGATCGTCCGGGAACAGCCGATCTCAGCGGAAGAGGGAGAAGAGGCGGATCGCCTGCAGGAGATCGGCGATATGCTTTTGATCGTGGAAGACCAGGTGGAGATCTCGATAGGCCGGCAGGAACTGGGCCGCGAGATGTACCGGCGGGCAGACGAAACGGCAACGCCCCTGGGGATCAGAATCCGGGACGTGGTTATCCGGCAGATTCGCTACTCCGACGACCTGACGGAGAGTGTCTACAACCGAATGGTTTCCGAACGACGGCAGATCGCCGAGGCGTACCGCTCGTACGGTGAAGGTCGGAAGCAGGAACTGGAAGGTCAGATGGAGAACGAGAAACGTGCCATCCTGTCGAGCGCCTACGAACGGGCCGAGGTGATCCGCGGTGAAGCGGACGCGCAAGCCGCGGCGATCTACTCGGATGCCTACGGCCAGGATGCCGGTTTCTTCGAGTTCTGGCGTGCAATCGAGAGCTACCGCAAGGTACTCCCGCAGTTCCGCAAGACGCTCAGTACGGACATGGAGTACTTCAACTACCTGTACAGCGAGGACGGGTAGTCCTCGCCGGTTGTACTCGTATCAGATCCGGCAGGCGGGGTTGCAACCACGAGTTGCACCCCGCTTTTTTTGTCCGCGCCCGGAACGAAGAGCAAAACGCGTCTCTGTAGCGTAGCGAAGCCAAGCGTTTTGTTCTTCGTTCCGAAGGGAGCCATGAAGAGAACTATGCCGAGGCTGTGTGATCGCCACCATGCGAACTGCTGCGCCTGAGCCTTCGCCGTTGATACTCGCCGGACACCTTGCTACCATGCGCTCGATGCCCAAAATGAGGCTTTCCGACCTGATCCGCCAGTTCCCGGTGACGGAAACGATCGGCGCGGGCGACCCGATGATTTCAGGACTCGTGTACGACTCGCGGCGGGTAAAACCGGGATATCTCTTTTTCGCACTCCCGGGTATCCACGCGGACGGCCTGACATTCGTGGACGCGGCGATACAAAACGGAGCGGTCGCCGTCATCGCCGAGCACAAGCCGGCGCGTCCAGCGGACGTCCCGTTGGTCCTCGTTCACAACGTCCGCCAAGCGATGTCCGGCCTATCGGCTCGTTTTTTCGGCCATCCTTCCCGGCAGATCCCGGTCATCGGCGTAACCGGCACGGACGGAAAAACGAGCGTCGTATATTTCATGGATCAGCTTTTGGGTCGCCTCGGCGAGGAGAGTGCCTTCCTCTCGACGGCGCTCGTGAAGACGGACCTGCGGGTTGAACCAAACCGGTTCCGGCAGTCCACGCCGGAAGCACCGGAAATCCAGGCGGCCCTGTTCGAGATGGTCGAAAACGGTCGTTCCTTTGCCATCGTGGAAGCCACCAGTCACGGGCTGAGTGAAAAAACGTCCCGACTCAAAGACGTAGAATTCCGTGCGGGCGTCTTCACAAATCTTTCGCCGGAACACCTGGACTTCCACGGCACGATGGACCAGTACCGGAGCGACAAGGCC